>NZ_JAGHQV010000030.1:0-81644 GCF_017744175.1 Thalassotalea sp. G20_0
AGAAGAGCGCTCAATACACGAGTTATTGCCAGTAACACGCCTGAGCTTTATGGGGGGAATGGTCCCGGATTCAGGTTGCTGTTGATGCGGTGGAAACGCTCCAGTGCCCGTTGTTGTCTGTTCAATCCGGCGACCTGCCATGCTCCGCTTTCTTTTGCGTTTGCGGCTGGTTGACGGCTCGTCTTTTCCAGCTTCAGTGGATGTTAACCGGGATACAGTATCTGCGGTTGCTGAGGAGGAGGGTGACTGCATGGTTTGTTTGGAGGTCCTCCCTGTTTCCAATTGGAGAATCGTTTGGGGATGACAACAATAGAGTACGACCTTGTCCGCCCGGTAAAGTTCCAGGCAACCGGTATCAGAGAAGTCTGACCTGTTTTGTCAGGCAGCCTGGCTGTGGGATGTATTACTGGATAGCGCACCGCTGCAGCTACTCCAGATGAATACACGTCAACTGCCACAGCCTGAAAACTGACGTATTCATAATTTCTGAAAACATAAGAGAGCCAGCAGCTTTCACTGCTAAGAAAAATCACTATCACTACCCTGAAAATTCTGGCTATCTTGCCAAATCATGATGTGTCAAAAGCTATCTTCTGTGCTTTAGCACCATGGGCAATGGTTTTAAATAAACTGTTCCAGCTATCAATTATTAACGTGAGAAAGAAGATTGAGGGGAACGTTATTGGCGTAGCGGAATTTATGAGTCGTGTTATTTTTCTCATCAATGACTTTGTGATGATGAACCAGGCCTTCGTCTTAAAGGGCATTCATAGCCTCAATAAGCGACTCATGGTTACCATCCTTGGCCACGATGATAAAGTGCCAGCCGTACTCTTTGATCAGAGAAATGGTAGGGTTGTCCGCATATAGGCCATCTAGTGCAGGAAAGCGCTAATACCAGTACACACAAAAATATGCTTTGATTCGCATCCTTTTTTTGAACAGTAGTAGCAAGGATGCCATCAAAGCATACCCAGCAGATTATTTTATCAGAACAACAACGTAACGCTCTGGAGCTCATTATTCGCCAACGGAAAAGCTCTCAATCCATAGTGCTCAGAGCCAAAATCATATTGGCAGGATCGGAAGGGAAAAGCCTTCTGGGGACAACAAAAGAACCAGATAGAGATATGGTTTTCGATTCTGGATAGGCGCTTTCTGAAACGAAACAGTTTTACATCGACCGAAGAGCTGAAGGCCCGTCTCTACCAGTTTGTGGACTTCTTTAATGAGAAAATGGCCAAGCCTTTTAAGTGGGCTTATAAAGGTCGACCATTACAGGTGTAATGTTGTATGGGTATTAGCGCTTGGCAGCAGTAGGAGGCTGACCGAGAATAGACTGCTCTACTACGGTGGCAGCAAATATGATTTCATTTGGTTAACTACTTACACTGATGGACATTAATAATTGGTCTTTCATCAATTTACCGCTGCACTGTTATTACATCAATGGTTCTGTGGGTTGTGAAATCTGAGAATGATGAACTTTTTTCGATATTAAGAGTCTCTAAAGGCAAAAGAGAAAAACTTATCAGGTGAATTTCATGCAAACAGCGAGACCAATAAATACAACGATTGTAACGCTTGAACCTCAGCTTATGGAAGCCAATGAGCAAATGGATAATCCAGAACCGGTATTTTGTCAGGTTCAGTTTTTGGGGCGAACGGTTTCAATGTCAAAAAAACAAGCTCTAAGTCATGCTTCTTGCCTGCCAGTTTGCCTGTCTACGGCCCTGTCGTTTTATTGTATTGACCCAAGTATTTTGTGCGGTTTGGGCAGTCTTGCCGTAGGCACTTTAATGGGTACCTGGGCTGGTAGTGTCGCCGAGGCGGTGTATCCTTGTCTGTGCCGGAATGTAACCGCCACTGCCCCATCATTGCATTTATCCATGGTTACCAGTCATACCCCTGAAGCGACTGGTAAACTCACCGAAACATTCTGTGAAGAAGGACCAATTGATTTCCCGGCAACGTTTCGGCACCCTACAGAACCGCCGCCAGCATATACTCCCGGAGAACTGCCAGCATATCCCCTCGGAGAACTGCCAGCATATACTCCCAGAGAACTGCCACCACCATACTGAGGGGATTGAATAACGTGGTGCTGAGAATCAGAAAATCTTATAAGTATTTCAATTAATTTTGATCTTCTGCCATTTCAACTTCAGAACCAGCTGCTGAGCAATGTCTCCGTTGCTCTGAGTGTTTTCTGTTTCCTCCCTAACTGTGAGATTGCAACGCCTTTTACCTTAATCTTGAACTTTTGTTTGAAGAGATTGTCTCTAACGCTTTCTAACTAATTTAGGTATTTATATTATGTATGGTGCTTCTACATCTCAGTTTTCAAGTCAGGGATTTGCTGAAGGTGCAAAAAAATGTGTTGGCTCTCAGGGTGATTCTGTTGCAGAAAGTCCGGGCGTGGCAGGTATTCAAGAGGGCGTATCAGCTTTTGGCAGGCTCGTCAAAAATGTCCTTGAACCAGTCAAAGACGTTATTAATCGAGTGAATCCTAAAAAAATTAACATGCTGGAAATTCTTGCCAGTATTGCCAGTGATGGAAAACCACCAAAAACAAATTTTGATCGAATTGTTTATGTGATTGAATCTGTACCTAATGAGAAGAGAGAGGTGGCATTGAATACATTAACCAGCATTTTTAAAGCGAATAGAGTGTTTGGTCAAAAAGAGGCTGAAGATATTAAGGCGCAGATAAGACCTCTCTTCGAGTCTCATGTTGATTTTGAAGTGCCTAATGAAATTAAGGCATCACAACAGCAACAAGAGCTATTGGCGCGACAGTGGACAAAAGAAAGATGTGAATTTTTGGGTGAATTAGAAAAATATGTCAGTGAATTAGAGCCTGAATGGTTTGAGGATAGAACCGTTGTTAATATGGATAAGGGGGCGTACACTGTCTCTATAGGTTACGGAGGCAAGGAAAAGACAACAGATTTATGTGTGCATATTCCAGAGGGGGCAATACCCGGGCTTACCCGTACTACTAAACCTGTGACATTCAAAGCAGGCGTTATGCATGGCACTACCATACAAAAGGAGGTTGGCTTACTTATCAGTTCACTTCGCAGCAAAGAACTTTCAAATGCTGAGTGTGCCAGGTTAGCGGATTATTCTACAACCAGAATTAGTATTTCCCTGGGGAGTGAATATCTATTTTCCCTGTATCTTTTACCCGAAGGTAAAGGAGTTAAGATGGAAATTCTGCAACCTGGAGAAAACAGACTGGACTTGCCAGCCAATAGTGATTTTAAGACTAACGTTCAGGTAAATATTGAGGATCAGAGAGTCTTCAGTGCTTTAAGCTATTGTCTTGGTAAGGGCGTTGAGTTCTGTGTTGATCCGATGATAAACCTGGATAACTTTCTGAAATATGAACTGATAACATTCAAGGGTGAAAAACAGGCATTCCTGGATTTGATGAGCCTGTTCCTGAATGCCAGATCTGCAGAAAATATTTCCCCTACCTCATTGATACCTCATTTTTAATAATTAAATCTGCGAAATCGAAAAAGCAGGTCATACTGATTACTCGGTTATACGATGAGGTCATATAAAATGCCACCGGTGACCAGTCAGCCTGCTGTAAAAGTGCCTCAATCTTGCAGGAGTAAAAAGCAGAAAGTCCGGGCTGCCGGAGCGTTAGCTTCCTCAGGTCATGGGCTTTCAGGTCGTTCAGGAAAACCTATTAGCACCAGAACAGTAGCATCATCGGCCAAACGAAACGCTATGAATCCAGAGCAGGCAAAGTTCAGAAAAATAGCAGTGCATACAGTAGATATATTGAACAATAAAGCGTTCAGGTTACATGGCAAAACAATAGATCTTGAAGCAACCATTGACCGGTGTATTGCCAATACCAGGTTCTATGCTGCCAGCGACGCCATTCCCCTTCAGCCCCCAGCAGATTACTTCAATCCCCGTACTGATATCCAGGTTATGCAGGAAACCTCTCTGGCAGCGTGTCACCGGCTTGCCAGGGAGAGAGGCAAAGACCGCGTGGCTTGCCTGAATTTTGCCTCTGCTGTTCAACCCGGGGGTATGTTCCGGGAAGGGACCAACACCCAGGAAGATAGCCTGGCAAGAGCCTCTGCACTGTTTGCTTCTCTGGACAGTGACACAGGAAGGCAGATGTACGTTTATAACAACCAATATCAGTACACCCATCGGGGGCTTTATTCTGATACGATCCTGTATTCACCGGATGTTCCAGTCTTTAAAGATGATAACGGCAATCCCGAAGAACCTTACCTGATCTCGTTTATCACTGCTGCGGCAGTGGACCTGCCTTATTGCAAAGGTATCCAGCAAAAGACTCTCCAGCAGACAATGTATACCCGTGCAAGAAAGATCCTGGCCGTCGCTGCCAATAATGGTGTGAAACATTTGATTCTTGGAGCCTGGGGCTGTGGGATCTTTGGCCATGATGCAGCTGATATTGCGCGGTTGTTTGCGTCTCTTTTGGCTGAGGATGACTTTAAAGAGCGGTTTGTCTCTGTGTCGTTTCCTATTACTGATCCGGAAATGCTGAAGGTATTTAAAGGCCATCTTTCGTGAACAGAGTATTAAAGCCCTGGTGTTACGCAAGTATGGGTTATCTTGTCAATGATCATGCCTCTTTATTTGGCATCGCATTTCGTGGACCCTGGTTTTATCAGTTTTCTTATGCATACACATCCACTGAATCCGGGTCTTTTACTCACGTGACCGGAAACAAAAGCAAATTTTGATTGTCTGAGCAAGCAAATAGTATCAGAGGTTTCAGGACTATGAATATTAAGGATGGCTGCCATGCTACGGCCGGTTTTTCATCGGCTGATCAAACCGGTAACAAAAAAAGAAAACGCCAGAAACCCGAAGCAAAACGCGAAACACCACTCCCACCCGAGTCTTCCGGCCAGACCACAAAGGGTAAAAAAACAAGAAAGATCACAGTACTTGAAAAAAGCACCGGGCCAGTGGCTACACAGTCGACCATTGTAAACACCTCCGAGCTGCTGAGCGAGCAGCAGATAAAGCGGAATGAGCAACTGATTGAAACGGCCCGGGCTGGCAACATTGATGACATTAAAGCATTGCTTGAACAGGGCGCAGATATCAATCTGCGTTGTGGGTATGACCACCCCATCGCCACCGCAGCCCGGGAGGGTCACCTTGACATGGTGCGCTACCTGCATAAGAAAGGCGCAATTACTGACCAATGTTTCCCTTCCCCGATCATAGAAGCAGCCCAAAATGGCCATGTTGATGTTGTAAGGTACCTGCATCGAGCCGGAGTCAGTGCAGATTCGTCCCAAAACGGCACATCCCTGATCGGTCATGCCATCATTGGGGGGCACATTGATGTAGTAAAGTATTTGATTAAACATGGTGTAGACGTCAATAGCTCTGACCAATACACAGATACCCCTATGTGCGAGGCGGCCGAATGGGGGCGCTTTGATATAGTGTCATTACTGGTTGACAAGGGGGCTGACATTGACGGTTGCAGAAAAGGTGCTCACACTCCGATCTACATAGCAGCCTGCAATGGCCACCGTGATATCGTGAAGTTTCTGGTTGCGCAGGGTGCCAACGTTAATGCGTTCCGCTCAGGCAGCAAAACGCCCATCTATGCTGCGGCCATGACCGGTGACCGGGAGCTGGTCAAATACTTCCTGGAACAGGGCGTGGATGTGAATGCCAACAGTACCGGCAGCGAGACCCCGGTCTGGGGGGCTGCCAATGCTGGCCACTATGATATGGTGCAGTACTTGCGCAGTGCAGGCGCAACCTTTGAAAAAAACAGCACAAAGTCTGAAACCCTGATCGCGGCAGCCGCCAGAGGTGGGCTTATGACACTGGTTCAGGAACTGCTGCAGGAGGGGGGGTATATCAGTACTCGTGATGACTACATTCCTCTGATCAATGATGCGAGGTTTTTCCACCACTATAAGCTGGAAGATTATCTGCGAGGACAGTTTGATCTTATGCCTGACCCACTTGGCCCCAGGCCAGGTAAAAAAAGAAAATCAAGTAAATATTAAGTGAGAATACAAAGTAGCGTATTCGAGCAACCATCCATTAATAATGCTGAATTGCTATCCTCCTCTTGGCAAAATAGTCAATAAATATATTGATTCCCTGTCTTTTATATTTTCCATTTCTATGTTTATTTTCTATGTTTATTTTGTATACAGATAACATGTGGAGACTTTATGAATATTGCAGGTGCAAGTCAAACGACATTGATCGACTATTTATCTTTAAAGGGTAGACGACAAATAATAGAGTCTGAAGATGATGGATCAGAAAAAGCTGCTGCTGTAAAGTTTCTTTCAAAGCTTGAATGCCTGTCATGTAAAGATGTATTTGAAAAACCGCTGTCTACTCGATGCTGTGACAAAATTTTATGCGCAGATTGTTACCTGTCATTTCCTGATCCAAAAAAATGTCCAATCCACAGGTTAGAGTTTTCAGGTTCAATTCAAGATGACTTAAAATGTCAAGATCGTTTAATTATCAATCAAATAGAAGAAAGTGTAGGCCTTTTTAAGGATATTCCATCGACCGAAACAAGTATCGATAAGCATAAAGGTAAGGTGCAGAATGATGCGATACAACTGATTAACTCCAGTACCACGCCAAGTACGGGTATAACCCGTCAGCCAGCCAGGCAAAACGAAATGGTGGAGAATGCTGGAGGCTATGATAATGTAAATTATTTGTCATCTTCAGAATCTGGTAATATTTCTTCTTCATTTGGCAATAGAGCCTTCAACTTTCAAGCTTCAGGCTCTTACTCTTTGAATTCTTTTCCTGACATTGGTATGAACTTCCGATCAGCTGGTAATCTTCTTCATGTAGTAGCCGGAGATGGTATCAATCTTAATGGAAGACAGATTCAAGGTTCAAATCTTGTTATTCATAATGGTGAGGTTGTGTCTGGTCACAATGTAACGGTTACAACTCCGGGCCGTCAAAGAACCCCTGTCAGGGAATATGATTTTAGAGAAGAAAATGTTGATTTTATTGATATACATACCAGACAGGGAGATATCCTTATCAAAGGACAATGCCCCGTAAACCGGCATCAGGTGTCAGTTATATCATCCAGAGAGCCAAGTCTCAGGAATAATAATCTTAACCTCAATTGTAATGAAAATGTTCAGTTGAGACTCCCGGAGTCATTTGTTGGTGGAATGCAATTACATACTAATATGGGGGATATTATTACCCATCGTAGCTACAGAATTAAATCCGGAGGAAGGCTTCACACCAATATGGGAGATATAAATGTTAAAGTCGATAGCTTGCTTGTCAATGCATGTGGAAGAACTAATATGGGGGGGAGTGTTGTAAATGTTCAGAATCATTATGTTCATTGGGGGCGTCAGGCGTTAAATTGTGAAAGCAATATGGGTAATGTTTATATATATGATCAGGGCTAAAAAAATTTCTTCTAAAAACTACAAATTACTCCAAATATTTTATACATTCTGTAACGATTCGGCTGTTTGTTTTTATCTTTCTTCTTCTTCAATGCTTTTTTCTTGTAGCCATTTCTTCCAGAAGTCCTTATTCCCACTATCTGCAAATCTACTGTTCTTTGACCATTCTTTATGTTGAGCCAGGAATTCGTTTATCATCTCGTCCACTTTTTTAGTATCTTCATCACTGCATGCTTCTGATTTTAAATTCATCATAAGAGTACTATTCGGTAGTGGGTATTCAAAATTACCATTAGTGTATAGCTCTTTGATCTGAGTTATCAGGCGAATAACTGTTGATAATTTTTTATTATTTGTTGCACCCTCTTTAATTTTTTCCAACTGGTTTTCTAATGGTTTGATTACCCTTTTGACTTTAATTCTTGCGTCAAATTGTAAACCTGCTATTGAATAGATTAGGCTTTTATCGGTGTTACGGGTAATTAATTCATCAAAGTCGTCAATGTTTTCCAAAATATCTGCAAGTTCAGCAGTAATGTTCATTTTCAGTGTTTCAATAAGATCAGATAACCGATCCAGTCGATCTTTATCGGGGATCAATTCTTCAGGATTGACAGCTTTCAGTTTTCTTATTCGGTCTTTTGCAAATCCAGTGTAGGGTAAAAAATTTGTGTAAAATGTATCTTTATGTTCTCTTAATTCTGAAAAAAAGCCGTCACTTCCCTCATATAAAACCAACTCGTCACTAATATGCAGTAAATCCAGAGCAGCAGGGTTGGAATTCAAGCACTGCCAAATAAATACAGGCAAAGAGCATATCATGGCATCGATATCTTTTTCTGTATTTTTTTCAAACCTGTGACACGTACTACGAATTTCCGGCTGATATTTTTTTGATAATCTTTTTGTATCCAAGTTAAAGTCGCAAAAACTTTTACCAGACCTGGTGTTTTTTGTAATTATATATAAATCAATATCGGAAGAAGCGGTTGTAGTACAGTGCATACTACTTCCATTAAAAGCAATTGCTACAACATCATGTATATTGATCGAATAAAAGTCTAAAAAACTGAAACTTTCAGGGTTTTGTCTACGTAATAGTGCTCTCATTTCACTTGAATAAGAGGAACAGTTATTTTTTAATTTGATGGTGCTGATTTCTCTTTGAATCAAACGGGTGTATCGTCGTATATGGTCAAGGGAGAGGTCAGTATCTTTTGGTTCAGAATCCATTAATTCAATACACATTCTTTTGGCCATTTCAAGTGTATTGGTATATTCCAAAGAGTTCGAGCTGTCAGGAATTTCTCTGTCTTTTTCAAAAAATGAAACAGATTTACTGCTAAATGCGGGTAGTAGATGCTTTTCTTTTATATGCTGTTTTAATTCGGCCTTTGATGGGAAAAGGTTATTACAAAAGCATTGAACTCCTGAAGGTGTCATATATCTGATCCTCAATATAATTACATCATTTCAAGATTGCAGAATATGCATCACATGTATTTATAGTCCAATTATCACAAAATTTACTGAGAGTTTAAGATGAATACATTAGTAATTAATGCACTGCGCCCAGAGTTTAACAGTTATCAGGATGACGAGATTCAAAATAACGCTGTTAAACTATGGAATCGGATATGTCGGGGTTATTCGCCCAGGTATCAACACATTAAAACGATTCTCACGGATAATTTGGTTGAATACTTTAACCAACATTTAACAGCTGATCACCTATCGATCAATCGTCTTGTTTTTCCTGTATCAGATGACAAGCTTAAAACTTTTCTATCACACTATGATGTCATTGAACAACGTCGGTCCGGTTGCTCCGATTATCTATCCGGACATAATTCACCTGAATCTGATTATGAAGAGGCTATTAGACAGCTGTACGATGGTGAAGAACAACCGACGGAGGTGAAAATTCTATTCGGTATCCAAGGAATGGGCAATGGTCATTTGACTCGCTCTCGTCTTCTTGCAAAATCATTGGCCGATCGTGGAGCCAAAGTTCAATATCTTGTTTCAGGTCGTCAGAAGAATAAACTTAACGATATGGAGGTATTTGGCAATTATTTACACCGCAATGGATTTACTTTTATATCGGAAAATGGCCGTTTGAATTTTTTTCAAACGTTAATACGTTTTATGCATGATAACCTTGGATTTATACGTGATGTCTGGAAGTTAAATGTGAAAGACTATGACCTTATTATCTCTGACTTTGAACCGGTCACGGCATGGGCTGGGTATTTAGCCAACAAGGCAGTTATTGGCTTTGGTCATCAGTATTCGTTTGACTACGATGTCCCCATATTGCAGAGATTTTCCATTTCAAGGTTAGCTGTGAAACTCTTTGCTCCGGCCACAGAAACTATCGGGCTTCATTGGGTTAGTTTTAACAATCAGCCCGTTTTGCCTCCGATCATCGACACAACAATGCAACCATGCCCGGATAAAAATCATCTTGTTGTCTATTTGCCCTTTGAAAATCAGGATAATGTTGCTCATTTATTGAATAAGTTTTCGGGATACCGTTTTAAAGTTTATGGTCCCAGGGCACCGGAGGTTGTTGGTAATGCGGAGTTTTTTCAAATGAGTGTAAAAGGTTTTAAAGAAAGTCTACAGTCATCCAGAGGGGTGATTTGTAATTGTGGATTTACGCTTATCGCTGAATGCATGCATATTGGATTGCCCATTCTGACTAAACCTCTCAAGGGACAAATAGAACAATTATTCAATGCCTATACACTTGAAAATCGACACCTGGCTGAAGTGTTCTATTGCCTGACTTATGAAAATCTGAAGCAATTTATAGAAACCGCCCGGCGTAAAGAGGCTAATCCATATCCCAATGTAGCGGATGCATTTGCCGACTGGGTTGTTTCTGGTCGTAAAGAGACGGTTGCTGAATTGTCTGAAAAGCTCTGGCAGAGTCAACGAGCTATTGCTGACATTCAGCAAGCGACATGAGAATTATGACATCGAAAAAAACGCAACCGATAAATGTAATAGCTGGCTTACGTTTCAAATATTTCCCTGATAAAAATCCTTCTGAGCCGTAGAGACTTTTTCCAGGTAACGCCTGCTTTCCCCTCGAGGGTGTTTCTGAGTCAGTGCCCAATATACCTGGTTTGGCTTCAGGTCATTGATTTTCTGTATGGCGCGATCACGGCTGTTGCGATCAAAGGTGGCGAAGACATTACCATCACCGCCATTATAGGCGGAGATGATCGTATATTTCCGTGACAGTGGATCACGGATCTGCTTCAGGTAATGATTTTCCAGCAGCGACAGATACGCTGTTCCGGTATCAATATTGTTATGGGGCTGGAAGAGCCAGTTTTTGCTGGGCTGGCCGGGCAGTTTTTTCACCTTGTCAAACACATCCCGACCCGCCGTTTTGGGTATGATCTGCATCAGGCCATAGGCATTTGACGAGCTGACGGCATAGGGGTTGAAGCTGCTTTCCGTGCGAATCACCGCGTAAATCAGGCTCTCTTCAACATCATAAATGCGGGCGTATTTGCGAACCAGGCTGGCGTATTGATATTGTCGTTGTGATAAGTGGTCTTCCACCAGTTCAAAGTCTACGGCGTAAATCCGTCCCTTTGGGGATCGCCGGGTGGTCAGCTGGTTTTGAATCAGGTAATCGGCATACCTCAAGGCGCGCCACTGCCAGCGGATGGGCTGCTTTTCATGATCCAGTACCTGTCCATACAGCATGGGTTGTTCACCAACGGGCACATCTCTGTCGCTGAACAGATCCACCTGATCAGGGGCATAGGGCGTCAGTAGAATAGCAGCAATCGCTTTTCTCAAGTCCGTGCGATCCAGGGTTTCCACATGAACCTTACCGGAGTCAAAATCAACAAATACCCGGGTTCGGTAGTGGTTGGTGTATTTCACATACTCTTTACTGCTGGCCTTTTTCTCATCCCCCCAGGCCACCCTGGCTTCCTTGATTAAGATGCGAACCAGTGCCTCAAAAGCAATGACGTCCTTTTCCCGGTCCATGCCAATGGCAATGGCATTACCGGCAGGGCCAAGCTCCTTCAGTGCCGCGTTAGTGACGTAATTGGCACCATGGCTATTGGCCTGCCCGGAAGAGCAACCGGTGATCAGAGGTGAGGATAATGCAGTCAATAAGATGAGGGTGCGAAGACGGGGCATTATGGCATCCATGTCGTTTATCGGTTCTGTGATTACTTTTCTGGATTTTGTAGCCGTCCGGTTCCTCTGCAATCGTTATTGCCGAATCGAATACACTAAAGCAGAAGTATTAATTTTGAGCTGGGGTTTTATCGCAAGGCATTTATAAGATATTGAAATGTTACAATGAAGTGAAATAAATCAATAAATTATTATATTTGTGGCACTGGTCGGGCATGGTTTGTCTGGAAGATACTGGTGGCCACACTTGGGCGTCCCCACCTGGAACATGGTTTCAATGAATTTGACGGGGTGTCGTGACTCCGCACTTCGTTCGTCCTGAGGCCTGTCGGAGAGCGGAAACTCCGGACTCTGATAGATCGTGCGAAGCACCCTTCGACTCCGCTCAGGGTGAACGGAGATTGTACTCGCCAAACTCATTGAAACTATGTATTAGGCGGCCCCACCTAGGCTGCCCCACCCATATTCACTCAGACACTATGCGCTATGGATTGGGAATTTCGCGGGTTTTATTCACCACCACCACAGCCACCATCACCGCCACCGCTTTCGCATCCGCCATGTCCACTGCTGTCGCATCCACCATGTCCACCATCGTAGTATCCACCGCAATAATCGCTACTCAACTGATTTGTGGCAAGTGCATGTGCACTGCCAGGATAATTAAGATGGAATCTCAAACCAAGGTCGGAAGTCAACTTCTTCACATTCACAGTCATGTGCGGCTGGTGAGTGATGACCACCCTGGAGTTAAGGGGGCGTGGATTTCGGTCACGATTGTCAGCGATATTAGTGTCGTCCCCTGGATTGTCATTGCGACAACAGGCAATGAATGCAGCGGCGACAGGGGTGGCTGAGGTGAGCCCGACTGTCGCACCCAGTCCGAAGCCGGTAGCAAATGCCTTGATCGTTTTAGCACCAGCAAGCAACGTAGTGATCCCACCGGCCGCACCACCTGCCAATACACAAACACCGGCTGTAAGCGGACAACAGGATTTGCATTCAGGGGGAAATAAATAGTGATCTATACGAGTTAATATTGGCCCCATAGTGTTTTCCTCCATCAGAATTTTATTGTTATAACTTTGCACCTCACTATATGACCTTATTTTTTCTAAAAAGTTTCAAAAACTGCCGTCCTCGCTACGGGCGGGCGCTATTCTCGAACAGCCTCTTAGCCGTTAAGCCCTTCAGAAGCGGCTTTGGCTTGAATCAGCTCGATTTTGTAACCGTCCGGATCTTCCACAAACGCTATTTCAGTGGTCCCCCCAAGCACCGGGCCCGGTTCCCGGGTAATTTTGCCGCCGGCCTTACGAATGGCATCACAGGTGGCATAAATATCATCAGCGCCCAGGGCAACATGACCAAAGGCGTTGCCAAGGTCGTACTGATCAGTGCCCCAGTTGTAGGTGAGTTCAATCACTGCCTGCTCAGACTCATCGGCATAGCCAACAAAAGCGAGGGTGTACTGGTACTGTTCGTTGTCGTGCTTTCTCAGCAGTTTCATGCCGAGAATTTCCGTATAAAACTCGATGGATCGATCCAGGTTGCCAACACGCAGCATGGTGTGAAGAAATCGCATTTCAGGCTCCTTCAGGTTGCAGATATAAGAAAATAGTGATCAGGGATGCTTGGGGCGTTCTGACAGTTTGGTGGTTTGTTTCTTTTTCAGTGGCTTGCCATCAATGGCAGCCTCTTTGATCTCAATGGTATAGGCGGTGCCTTTTTCTTCCTGCAACAGCTTTACCAGAAAGTAGTCATGGTTTTTGGCAAACCAGATCCAGGTGGCCCGTTCATCACTGTCTCTCTGTATTTTGACTCTAACGGTTTTCAGATTGCCAAGGTCCGTTTTTAATATCTCTTCGCCTTCGATGGTGAATGTGCGTTGATAGACTTCATCGTCATCGGCAACGTCATAGTTTAGCGGTTGGCCTTGGGCAGCTGCCAGATCCATACGCAGTTTCAACTGGTAACTCAGGTTGTCCAGGGTTTCCGGTTTCAGGTCCATCGACCACTGCCGGTCCCCCTGTTGCCAGTTGACCTTATTGCGGGACCAGTCAAAGGTGGCATATTCCGTTGGTTTGTTGCCCAGCCCCGTTCTTTGTTGCACGTATTGGCTGGCGATCAGTTGCAGACCTTTACTGGCAAAGTGGCTGGTCTCTTTCATCCCGAAAAATGCCGCATCGGCACTGAACTCAAGGGTCCAGGTGCCATCAGCATTTTGTCTCAGGGATCTTTCGCCGGAGCCGCCAAAGGGCATCCCCTTGATGGATGCTTTATAGGTTGCGGAGTATGGCTTAAGCGTGAAAGCGCCATCCGGTTTTTTCGTCTGGGAGGCGGCAAAGGCAGTATTGCCCACCAGCACCAGCACCAGGGTCAGGGCAAGTGCCGCTCTCAGAGCGCCCGGGCCATAGTTGCCGGGATGAGTTATTGGTTCTTTCATGCTCACTGTGTGGCGATGAAAAAGCGTATGAATCGGATTGATCATGCCAGTTCCAGGGCGTTTTCCTGCAGTTGGTAGCCCAGTGGGTCAATAGGGTGATCATCCAGTAGCACGTTGTCACCCTTCAGTTGCAGCCTGCCGGAGGTGATCAGATGTACGGCCAGGGGGTAAATCTGGTGCTCCATGGCCTGAACACGTTGTTTCAGACCCTCTTCATTATCGCCGGGCCCGACACTCATTGAAGCCTGAATGATATGGGCACCGCTGTCCAGTTCTGGTGTGACAAAGTGAACAGTACAGCCATGGCGGGGTTTTTTATCCGCAAGTACCCGACGATAGGTGCCAAGGCCTTTGTATTCCGGGAGCAGGGATGGGTGAACATTGATCAATCTGCCTGCGAATTTTTCCACAAACTCGGGGCTTAGAATTTTCATATAACCGGCCAGTACCACAAGGTCCGGCTCAAAGCGGTTAACCTCTTCTACCAGTCTCTGGTCAAAGGCACCCCGGGAGGAAAAGATTTTGTAGTCCAGGCCAAGGGCAGCCACTTTATGCTGTCTGGCCCTTTCCAGTCCGTAAGCCTCTGGTACGTTGCTGACGACCCCGACAATTTGATAACTGTAGTGATGTTCTTGATCCAGAAGTGCCTGAAGGTTACTGCCGTTGCCTGATAACAGAACGACAACTCGCTTTTTCTCGCTCACTGCTGTTTCCTGAATGCTTTCAATGGTTTTGTGATTGGAATCCGGTTGGCCAGAGTGACATGGCACCCGGGCCAGATATTGGTCAGGACGGTTATTGAAACACCACAGGATCGCTATCGCTGTCTGCGGATTCAATATGGCCGATAATGACGCTTTCCTCTCCCAGCGCTGCCAGACGCCTGATTGCCTGCTCCCGATGGCTTTGTGGGATGCAGAGCACCATACCGATACCACAGTTGAAGGTACGGTACAGTTCAAAGGTCTCAATATTGCCCTTTTCCTGCAGGAAACGAAAGATGGCCGGGATTTCCCAACTCTGCGTGTTGATCACCGCGCGACAGCCCTTGGGAATAACCCTTGGCAGATTCTCAGGCAAGCCGCCCCCGGTAATGTGGGCCATGGCGTGGATCGGCAGTTCCTTTTGCAGCTGCAGCAGTGATTTGACGTAAATGCGGGTTGGTGCCATCAGGTGTTCTGCCAGAGTCTTGCCTGCCAGCAGGGCGCTTAGGTCTGAACCGGCCACTTCCAGAACCTTGCGGATCAGTGAGTAACCGTTGGAGTGCGGTCCGCTGGATTTCAAACCGATTAACACATCACCAGGGGAGACTTTGCTGCCATCAATGATTTCAGACTTTTCAACCACGCCGACACAGAAACCTGCCAGATCGTAATCGTCACCCTGGTACATCCCGGGCATCTCTGCCGTTTCACCCCCGATCAGGGCGCAGCCAGACTGTTCGCAGCCTTTGCCAATCCCGGTGACCACGCGTTCAGCCACATCGATATTTAATTGGCCGGTGGCGTAATAGTCCAGAAAGAACAGCGGTTCAGCACCACAAACCAGCAGGTCGTTGACGCACATGGCCACCAGATCGATACCGATATGGTCATGCATCCCCAGGTCCATGGCCAGCTTCAGTTTGGTGCCCACGCCATCGGTCCCTGAAACCAGAACCGGTTCTTTATACCCGGCTGGCAGTTGGCACAGCGCTCCAAAACCGCCCAGGCCACCCATTACCTCAGGGCGGGAAGTGGCCTTTGCCACCTGTTTAATGCGCTCAACCAGAGCGTTGCCAGCGTCGATATCGACACCTGCATCCTTGTAACTCAGGGAGGTTCTGGAATCCGATTTGTTCATTGATATCAATCCGCTTGTTGCCAGAGCTTGTTACCACCGGCGGTGCCGACAGTGTTTTAATCCGGACTGTTCACTGACCGGGGGCGGTGTTCAGTCCAACACGGTTTGGGTGGATGAAGGCGGCTATTCTAGGAGGCTGCGGTATTTATCGCAATGCTGTTACCGAATTGTCGCTGATGTCTGGTGGTAATTTGGACCTTATTTCAGGTTAAGAAGTGATTACCATAGTGCGTTTTCAATGCCCGCAGTTGTCCAGACGTTGGCAAATACAGTATTTTTTGCCGGATTTATGGCAGAATGATGTTCATTTGATTTTTATGTACAGGATTTTATTGATGCCTGTGGCTAAGCGATGCAACGCTCTCCTGCAAAACCTGATCAGTCCACTGACCTTCTTGTCCGCTACTGAAGCCCGTTCAGCCGTTAAGGTGGCCGGTCTGGTGGTGGGTCTTCTGGTATTGTCCATATTGCCTGAAAATACCCATGCGGCCACGGTCAAAGGGTTATACAGTCAGGAAGTGCCAGTGTCCGGACAAGGTTACCAGGAGCGGGCTGATGCCATGTCCCAGGCTCTGGCAGAGGTGCTGGTGAAAGTGGCCGGACAACGTGAGGTGCTGGCCAACCGTGTGGTAAAAAGTGCACTGGCCAAGCCGGAAACTTACATTCGCAAGTTTGGTTTTCGCAGCTCTTCTGTCGATCAGGATTTCTCTTCCAACCGTCAGCAGTTTTTGCAGGCGGTATTTGATGAGCAGGCGATAAACCGCCTGCTGCGCAGCGCCGGTGTGGCCATCTGGGGACAGAGCAGACCATCGACACTGGTATGGCTGGCGGTGGAGAGCGGTGGGCAGCGCTCAATCGTCAATGCTTCAGGCGCTCTTCCAGCGGTGTTTGCTGAGAGCTTTCAGGGGCGGGGCTTGCCGTTGCTCTTTCCTTTGATGGACTTTGAAGATGCCGGGGCGATTTCAACCGTTGATGTATGGGGTGGCTTTACCCACAAATTGCAGGACGCTTCCCGGCGTTATGGTTCTGAATCGATTCTGACCGGGCGTTTATCCCGTGTTCTATCACCAGATGGTCTGGCGCAAAATGAACGCTACAATGGTCGGCTGACGCTGATATTCCGGGGAATGAGTCAGTCTGTGGCGGTTAATGGCCTGGATGCTGTTGCGGTGACACAGCTGGCCGCTGATCTGGTGGGGACAACCTTGTCCCGGCACTATGCCATTGATGCCTCCGATGCCAGTGGCAAGACTCTGCTGGTGGTTGAGAATGTTGCCAGTCTGGAAGATTATGCCGCCCTGAATAAATACCTTGAGCGGATGACCGCCATTCGTGATGTGTCCGTTCATCGGGTGGCAGGTTCAACGATTGAGTTGGAGCTGGTTATTGATGGCTCTGAAAGCCAGTTGGCCGATGCCCTGGCCCTGGGGCGAAACCTCCGGCCGGTTGCACCGGGTTCTGACTCTTCGGCAACTATGCGCTACAGTTGGTCCTACTGACAGGCTCCCAGGAGGCTGTCCGAGTATAGACTGCCCTACTGCGGTGGCAGCAAATTGGTCTAAAAAGTCGGAAATTTTTAGCAAATAGAACCACTATTCACTAAAAATTTCCGACTTTTTATCCTCAATTTTCTGCCATCCTCGCTACGGGCGCTATTCTCGGGCAGCCTCCAGGCTGTTTGCTGTCAGAGATACACTATGCGGTGGTCCATGTGATTAGTAGTGATAGTTCTTGCACAACCGGCTGGAGTTATTTGCGGTATCAAGGCAATACCCGGGATGCACAGGTTGCAGCTCCTGTAGCCAGAAATACCAAACCATTATCGTGTTTTAACCGATCGCTTTGGTCTCTGGAAAATACCCCGGCCTGCCTGGGCTTGAGCAATCGTTTTTCAGAGATTGGAGAACCGGTCAGAAGGTCGGTTTCCTTACCCGATTTGACCGCTTGCCCCTGTGAAAATAATGAGCCTTCCTGGTGTAGCAAAAAGATGATGCCAGCGCTTTTGCCGCAGGGGGAGGCAAAACAGTGGGGCAGGGAGTCTGAGTTAAATAGTGATGGAGGTAATGTTGCCGAATGTTTACTCACTGCTATCGAGAATAATGATAGCGAGGTGGTCCAATCCTTAATCCACGAGCCTCTTCTTGATTTTAATATGGAGGTAATCAGTAAAACTTCGCGTCGTTGGTGTACTCCTTTAATGCTGGCGATTGAAAGAAATTTCCTGGAGCTTGCCAAAATTTTACTCAAGGTTGAGACGGTTGAGATTAACAGGGGTTTGGGTTCGAATGCTTTACATGTGGCGGCACAAGAGGGTCATGCCGATGCTGTAGATCTGCTATTGCGTTCAGGGGCAGACGTTAATGCCCGGGATGTGAATGGCTGGACAAGCCTGATGAAAGCCTGCAAGACAAAAAATGAGGATATTGTCAGATTGCTGCTGGATTATCAGGCAGATGTGACATTGGTTAATCTGTTTGGATTATCGGCCCTCAATATACTGGTTAATGATTATGGTGCTGAGAGACCCGATCTATTGGTGTTGCTGATTGAACATGGGGCTCCTGTTGATCAATGCGACATGAATGCCTGGTTTCCGCTGATAATAGCCATCAAGAATGGGTGCTTGCAGTATATTCGAATTTTGCTGGGTGAAGGCTGGGAAAAAGCGACCTGTCAAAACGAAGGGCTGGTTTTTTTGTTTGCAGCTGTGTATGGGAATGAGTACGTACTCTGGTATTTGTACGACAAAATGCCGAAGAACTTTTTATCGTTTAAGGATGTCGATAAGTATTGCTCATTGCGAGGCGTTGATGTTTCTCATTACAAGACGGTATTAACCTTATTAAAAGAAAGGTATGGGGATCTTTTATCGCCTGAACTACCAAGAACTTTTTTTTCTCTGAAAAGCCAGTGTCGTCGAGTCATTCAACGACAGGTGTTGGATAGAGGTTTTGATCAGCTTCCCCTGTCGGCAAATTTGAAAAACTATTGCGCTCAGATTCAATTACCCATACTTGTGGATAACGAGGAAGAACTCCGGGCCTTTTACAGATCTGAATATGAAATTGAAGATCGTGAAGATGGGTCCCTGACATGGGGCAGTCTACCTCCGGTTGATTCGGTGGATTGGTTTCATAAAGAATCCTGGGGGTAGCTTATAGCCCCCTGCCCAAGGATGCGATAATTATGGTACTCTTGCACCACCTGTATGGAAACGACAAGGCCAGCAATCTTTGCCATGCCGGAGCAGCCGAAGAGAAAGACTGATACACTTTTGTTGTCCTGTTTTTGTCATACTCTTTTTCTGTTAACAAACAGCCCGTATAGTGTCATAGCGGTTGCAAAGCAGGGCTTAAGACAATTTATTGACCGGTCTATTGATATCAGTCAATACCGGTTGATAATTGAACGGTTTTATTGTGTTACTGTCTTTTGTAATGTTGCAGTTTCTGTTGTCAGTATCACACTACCTTTACGGATTTGATGTCCATTATGAGTTTGCCTGTGCAGCTACCGCTCAGTGTCCAGTTAAGAGACGATGCCACGTTCGCCAACTTCTACAGTGGGCGAAATGAGACGCTGGTCAATCTTCTGGATATGGATAGATCGGTTCCCGGCATCGAATCCGAGCAGTTTATTTTCCTCTACGGCCCCAAAGGGGTCGGCTGCAGCCATCTGCTTCAGGCGGCCTGTCATCAGGTGGACCGTCGCAGCGGGCGAAGTATTTATCTGCCCATGAAAGAGCTGGTTCACTACTCGCCAAAACTTCTGGAAGGTATTGAGCGGCTGCAGCTGGTGTGCCTTGACGATATTGGTGAGGTTGCTGGTATTGATGAGTGGGAAGAAGCGCTGTTTGATCTGTTTAACCGGCTTCGGGATTCCAGAACCCGGTTTCTGGTGGCGGCGGACAATCCTCCCAGGGCTCTGGGGATTCAACTTCAGGATCTGGTTTCCCGCCTGGGCTGGGGTATGGTATTTCAGGTGCACCCTCTGGATGATTGTGACAAAGTCGCAGCGCTTAAGCTTCGTGCTCATTACCGTGGCTTCGACCTGAGTGATGACGTTGCCCGCTTTATTATTCATCGTGGCTCCCGGGATATGGGCAACCTGTTTACCTTGTTGCATAAACTGGACAGTGCCTCTCTGCGCGCCAAGCGCAAGCTGACTATTCCATTTGTTAAGGAAGTCATGAGATGGTGACCATAAAATTCCGCATCTGGGGTGGTGAAAATCTTGGGGTTTGGTTGCTGCGGAATTTTTAGGGTTAAGGAGTGGTCATCAGGTTTGGAACTGGTCCATGTGGTTGAGAAAGGTTCGTGGTTTTCAGTTTGTTGCGCTTTTGGGGCTGCTTTTTCTGGGTGTTTTTTCTATTTCTGGGTGGTTGTGGTTTGCCCGGGTTTCTGATCGGGTTCTGAACAGCCTGAACCAGCAGACCGGGCAACGCTTGCCCGGTAAAGACATTACTTTTGATCCATGGCAGCGTCGACTGACCGGTAGTGATATTCGGGTGGAAGAGCAAGGGATTCAGTTTACTGCTCAAAAGGTCAGTGTCGTGTTGAACTATCGCCATTGGTGGGGGCCGTGGTTTGGTGAAAACGTTGAATCGTTAAGTGGGATTGAACTGGATAAGGTCAGCATTGCTATTGATCCGGAGTTGATTGCCTTCCCTCTGCCGAAGCACTTTCAAAGGCTGTCCATCAACCGTGGCAGCCTTTCCATCACCGGAATAGATCAGCCACTCTCTTTTGACCAGCTGACGCTGGTGAAAGAAGGGGAGGGCAGAATCAGAATTCATTCAGATAACCGTGATGGTGAGAACTGGAGCTTCTCTGGCGTTTATGAGGTCAGTAAAGGCTTGCTGGATGGTGAGGTGAGGCTGGTCGAACTGCCTTTGTCATCGCTTGTTAAGACTGTTCCCGTTGAAGTATTGGTAACGCTGAATAATGAACTGTCTGCCAGTGACCGTTTTTCAGGGACAGTAAGTGCAACATTGTCACTGTCCTGGGATAAGCTAAGCGGCCTGACCCTGAAGGGCAATGCGGAAGGACAAAGTGGGCAGCTCTTATTGTCAGGAATATCTGCCGATTGGCAGCAGTGGCATCTGAACAACCTGCAATTTCATGGCAATGATCCTGTGCAATCTACGGCAGAACTGGCTATTTCAGGTCTTGACCTGAGAGTGCCAGAAACACTGGCAGGAGAGTTTCCGGTTCAGTTAATGCCAACCTTACCTGTTGTCATTACTTCACTTGCTATTAACGACAGTCGTCTTGAACTGGCAAGCGGCTATTCGCCCTGGATATTTGAAAACATAAACGGAAGCGCAGATGTTATTTCGGGGAAAGAAACAGATTCCCGGATCTATCAGTTCAGTGCTGCACTGGCCAATATTGGGGATGTGCAGTTGAGTGGCCAATTATCCGGCTCTGGTAATGATTATGCATTTCAGCTCAACGATGCTCGACTTTCAGGTCCTTTAAAAAAGTATTCGGCTGTTGTCGGTTATGATATGCAGGGTAGCCAATTTGACTTGAGTTATAACAGTCAAAATCATACGGGTCAGCTTGATATTTCTGACTGGCAGGCAAAAAAGATCGCAAACAGCTTGCCGGTTTCATCCATCCATTTATTAAAAGCCCTGATAACGGATTCATCAGGTAGAGCGGCTATCCCGTTTTCCCTTGAGCCCGGTAAATCGAGATTAACAGAGCGTATCTATCGGGCGGTTGAGCAGCGTGTTATAACCATTGTCCAAACTCCCTTCGACTACCTTTCCCACACCACGGGTCATGCTCTTGAACCTGTGCTCTATCATGAAGCGGGTAAAGCGACATTAACAAAGCGATCACAAAAAAATCTGGTCAGCCTTAAGAAAGCGCTTATCGAGAGACCAGAGTTGAATGTGTTGATTAATGTGGGTGTTTCTGAATCCAGAGATTGGCCAGAACTCTCACGTTATGAACTGGAAAAGGCATTGCTGGAACTGTACGCAGCGACCAGTTCAGTGGAGCCTTCAGAGGTGATCACTATTCCACCCGGGGTGCGGGCATCGCTTGTGGAGCAAATGTATCTGGCTACCCGACGTCACCAGAAAATTCCTGAAGTGGGTGAGCAACCACCCGGGCAGAGGGTTCAGGAAGCCGAAAGCTGGTTACTGAAAAACTGGCCAAAGACGCCTGATCAACTGGAGAGCTTGCAAAAGGCCAGATACGACTACCTGAAAAGTGAAACTGGCACGGCGTCCGGGCATATTGAGTTGCAGTTATCATCAGGCCCGGACCGAAAAGGGGGCGAGCCTGTGTCGGTACTAACTCTCCACTAACCTGTTCGCCTGAGCCTGCCAGCGCACAAACATCATAGAAGTAATAAATAACAGTACGCTGAATCCGGTGATCAGCCAGCCCTGGGGTTGTTCCGGCCTGAACCAGGCATCAAGAACGCCACTGATAAAATAAAAGCAAAGGATAAAACAGAGCCAGGAGGCTGCTCTCAGGCCACGCTTCAAAAGGCCGGGAAGTGGCAACAGCAGTG
Source organism: Thalassotalea sp. G20_0 (assembly GCF_017744175.1). Taxonomy (NCBI): domain Bacteria; kingdom Pseudomonadati; phylum Pseudomonadota; class Gammaproteobacteria; order Alteromonadales; family Colwelliaceae; genus Thalassotalea; species Thalassotalea sp. G20_0. The sequence goes on from NZ_JAGHQV010000030.1 coordinate 22,435, forward strand.
GCAGTATCTGCAGGGCGGAGATACCAAAGATCGAACCCTGTGGCGGATTCAACCAACAGGTTTCTGCCAGCAGAGAGAGAATCAGGCCAGCATAGAGTGCCAGGCAGACTTGATAGATTTGGTTAGCTTTTTGCTGCATTGTTCTTGGTGTACAACTCTGGTTAAGGGGCCGATGGGAAAGTGATCAAGCTTATGTTGCTGGAGATGCCTGCAAATAGTCATCACTCACTTCCAGCTGGTATACGGTCTTTAATTGAACAAGACAATATTTCATTCTTTGGCGAGCCTGAAGATATAGAGCATCGGTCAGCTCATGATCCTTTTCCCATTGTTGGCGATCTGGCCATTGAGCATAACCGACCAGAATGTTTGGGTTATCTGAAGTGTGTAGTCTTGAGCCAAAGCTGCCGCAATTCTGGTAGACGGCTTTTGTCACTTCCAGCCATGCTTTGCGAAACTCAGTCTCTGTACCTTCTTTAATCTCAAATTCATAAACCGCTATGAACATGCCTGTGTCCTATCGCCAAGTATAACTGTTATTCTTTTGGCTATCTGTCAAGAATCTCAAGCACGGACTCAGGGGGGCGGCCAATTCTGGCTTTTTCGCCATTGACCACAATGGGGCGCTCAATCAACCTGGGAAACTCGCACATAACGTTGATCAGTTGCTCTTCCGTCAGGGATGGATCTTTGAGGTTATTATCCTTGAACTCCTGTTCTCCTTTACGAAGCAGATCCCGGGCATTGATGCCAAGTTTGCCCAGAATGGCTCTCAGCTGATCTGCATCCGGTGGGGTTTCCAGGTACAGTACCACCACAGGACTGATTCCCTGCTCTTCCAGAATGCTCAGGGTTTGACGGGATTTTGAACAGCGTGGATTGTGAAAAATAGTAATGCCCATGATGACCTTGCCTAGTGTATGTCACAGAACTATGGATATTTTCCGCAAAGCCTACCAATCTCTATGGATGCTCTGCAAATCATTTGTAATAGATGTCGGATGTATAGTCATGAAGTGGCATGATGCTACTACCCATGCGGTGCTGGACCTGAGGGAGAGATTATGTCTGTGATAAGAAAACTATCTGGCAGTATCATGGTGCTTCTGACCGTGATTTTGGCAGGGTGTGCATCCCAAAGCGTAGATTGGGACTATGATACTGAGCGTTCCCTGACAGGAATGAAGGCTTATCGCTGGATTGAGCCAAATCAGGAGTCCCAAAAGCTGGGATATCATTTTGAAGCCCTGATGGATCAGCGTGTTCACAATGCGGTGGATGGTGTACTGGCGGCTCGAGGGTTTCAACGGGTTGACTCAGATAAGGCCGCTGTCGATTTTCTGGTCAATTATATTGCCAGCCAGAAAACCCGCAGGGAAGAACGACAGGTGACCACTTCTTTCGGTTATGGTTTCAGCCCCTGGGGGCTCGGTGTCAGTACTGACAGCCGTGTACAGGAATATGAAGAAGGATCTCTGATTATTGATATTATTGACCCGGAGACCAGGCAGGTGGTCTGGCGTGGGCGCTCCGTGGGCAGAATTCAGGAAGGGCTTTCACCGGAACAGCGAACTGCAAGAATTAACGAGGCAGTGGCAAACATTCTGGAAGGGTTTCCAAGGCCGAAAAAGTAAACCTGTCTCTTTCAGCCTCTGAATTCGGTACACTTACCTCTTGTTTGACAGGGAGTTCATCATGGCACCGGTACTGCAATTCTGGTCATCCTTCCAGAGTTTTTTCACGACGGTTATTAAACGCTTTCTGGATAACCGCTGCATTGAAAATGCAGCGGCACTGACCTACACGACGCTGTTCGCCGTGGTGCCACTGATGACGGTCACCTACAGTATCCTGTCAGCGGTGCCCAGTCTTCAGGATGTTGGAGACACCATTCAGAACTTTATCTTTACCAGTTTTGTGCCTTCGACGGGGGAGATGGTTCAATCTTATCTGAACGATTTTTCCCAACAGGCAAGAAAATTAACCAGTATTGGTATTGCTTTCCTGCTGGTCACTTCTTTTCTAATGCTGAGAACCATTGATAAGGCATTGAATACTATCTGGCAGGTAGCGCATGTGCGCCGTGGCATGACCGGTTTCTTGCTGTACTGGGCCATCCTCAGCCTGGGGCCTGTGCTATTGAGTGCCGGGTTTCTTACGACTTCTTATCTGGCATCTTTCAAACTGGTTTCTCATACCACGGCCATGCTGGGCGCAGAGCAGTGGCTTTTGCGCCTTATGCCTGTTGTTCTCAGTACATTGGTTCTTACCCTGCTGTATACGGCGGTGCCCAACAGAAAGGTGCCGGTTCGTCATGCGCTGGCCGGTGCGGTTTTTGTTGCCATTCTGGTTGAACTGGCCAAGGCTGGCTTTACCTTATTTATTACTTTGTCGCCTACCTATCAGCTGATTTACGGTGCTTTTGCCGCTGTGCCTCTGTTTCTGCTCTGGGTGTATCTGAGCTGGCTGATGGTGCTGTTTGGTGCCGTGCTGGTTCGATCACTGGATCTTTATGGCAAACAGACCGGTAGTGAGCGGCCACACCCGTTAATCTCGATTTTATTAATCCTTAAGCAGTTGCAGGAGCAGTTTGAGCAGGGGCGGGGGTTGCATTACAGCGATGTGCGCAAACGTGATCTTCCGGTTTCTCTTGATGATTGGGAGAGTCATACCGCCCGACTGATGGCAATGGGGTTGATCAGCAAGAGCGATGACGGCGAATGGCTCCTTGCCAGGGATCTCAGACACATCAGTCTGTTTACTTTCTGTGAGCAGTTGCCCTGGCCGATGCCTCAGGATGAGCAGCTCCGGAATATTCTTATTGCTGATGATCCGAACTGGTTATCGGACTTGATTCAGAGGTTGCAGACAGTAAACAGTGCCCGCCTGGAAGCGCTGGATTGTTCGCTGGATCAATTACTGTCTAAATAGCGGGTATTGCTCTTGCCGGGCCTGATCTGAACAATCATTCATGGATCATCGTGGCTTGTGGTTCCCTGAGTCGGGCAGGGCTGCCTTTGGTCACCTTGATCAGGTGCGGTCTGTGGCTAATACTGAAGTGCGTGTAAGCCAGGGCTCCATGGAGCCCGGCGGATTGGCGTGGTTCTGGCTACTGCCGGGTCCGCTGATCTGGCTCGTGATACGGCCAGGGCGTTGGCAGGTAAAGCACAAATGAAGTGTGAATTAAACAGGGGCTGCATGACATAGTGCAGACTGCCCGATGAATGTTTTTCTGGAGGTATTCGTGAGGATAAAAAGAACATTGGAATGTTTTCTGGTGGTACTGTTGGGGGCTCTTGTGGCCTGTAGCAAACCAGTGACTTTTATGGATTTAAACGGGGATCCTGTTTCCCTTGCCAGTGATAATGATCAGTGGCTCGCGTTGAATTTCTGGGCAGAATGGTGTGACCCTTGCCGGGAGGAGATTCCTGAGCTGAATGAGCTGGCCAATGATGGTCAGGTAAGAGTGCTGGGCGTTGATTTTGACAGCAGTCAGGGGGATTCGCTAATCAATAAGGCAAAAGCACTGGATATCCGCTTTCCGGTACTTCAGGAGTCACCAATGACAGCGTTGAACGAGCCTCCTCCCCAAGTGTTACCCGCTACTTATATTATTTCACCGGAAGGCAAGGTGGTGACCAAACTGTTTGGACCACAGACCAGGAAAAGCCTTGAAGAGCAGATTAATAAGTTGAGTAAACACCAATTACAGGAAACCTCGTCCAATGGCTGATGTATGCAAAAGAGCCTTTGTTGAAGGCAGGGTGCAGGGTGTCTGGTTTCGGGGCTCAACCCAGGAGCGAGCCCGTCGTCTGGGCATCGGTGGCTGGGCAAGAAATCTGCCGGATGGCCGGGTTGAAGTGTTGATGTGTGGCTCAGAAGAAGCCGTTGCGAAGCTGGAGGAATGGCTTCATAGAGGACCGCCTCTGGCCAGGGTAGTTAATATTTCCATTGCCGAAGAGTCGCTGCAGGCGTTTGACTCGTTTACCACCGGTTAATTTACAACCCAGTGACGTTCCCAGTTGGTCAATACGCGCTCCGGATACCAGGTTTTGCCCAGGCTGCCATTATACCGGGCCAGAGCCCTGGTCAGATTGCCGTTCTCCTTCTCAAGGTAATAACTGAGAATGGTGCAGCCATAGCGCAGGTTGGTCTGGATGGTGATGAGGTTGTCCTTATCCCGGCCAATAACATTCTTCCAGAACGGCATAATCTGCATTAAACCCAGGGCACCAGCCGAAGACACAGCATACTGGTCAAAGGCAGACTCGGTATGAATCAGTGCCAGCACCAGCTCCGGTTGTAAATCTACTTTGGATGCTTCGAAGTGAATCATCCTGAGCACCTTGAGCCGAAGGTCCGGGTCTTTAATAAACCGGGCCAGACGGGCAGACATATCAACCAGCCAGACCTCGGCGTCAAAATGATCGTCAAAGCTGCTGGGTTGATCCAGTGAACGTGACAGTACTTCCTGTAAAATCGGATCGTGCCATTCCGCCTGACTGGCTGCTGGCATGACAAGAGCCATGACAAGGACGGCCACAACCCCCAAAGCCCGGAATAGGGCTTTGGGGTTGGCAGTTTTCAGCAAGCTACTTATAGCGGGTAAAAGGCTGTCAGCAGATAAAGTACCGTTAGCGTTTTGTGCGTTCTTTAAGCAGTTCGATAATTTCACTGAGCTTAATATCTTCTTTATCGTTTGCAGTCCGGTGCTTGTATTCCACCATGCCATCGGCCAGGCCCCGGTCACTCAGTACCACACGGTGTGGAATACCGATAAGCTCCATATCGGCAAACTTAACTCCGGGGCTGGCTTTTCTGTCGTCCATCAGCACTTCAAAGCCTGCTGTGGTCAGTTCCTGGTAAAGTTTTTCGGCCGCTTCACGGACTGCTTCGGATTTTTCGATCTTCAGAGGAACCAGGGCGATCTGGAAAGGTGCGATGGCTTCCGGCCAGATAATGCCGCGGTCATCGTAGTTCTGCTCAATGGCGGCGGCGGCGGTTCTGGATACACCGATGCCATAGCAGCCCATGGCCAGGGGAATGCTTTTGCCATTTTCACTGAGAACCGTGGCGTTCATGGATTCACTGTATTTGGTTCCCAGCTGGAAAATATGGCCAACTTCGATACCACGCTTGATAAACAGCTGTCCTTTACCGCAGGGGCTTGGGTCACCTTCCTGAATATTGCGCAGGTCTTCAACGCGGTTGAAGGTGCAGTCACGCTCCCAGTTGATGCCGAAGTAGTGCTTGCCTTCGATATTGGCACCGGCACCAAAGTTGGCCATTTTCGCTACGGTTCGATCAACAATCACCGGGATTGGGCAGTTAACCGGACCAAGTGAACCAGGGCTGGCACCCATGATGTTTTTAACTTCTTCTTCGGTGGCAAAGCGCAGTGGAGAAGCAACATCCGCAAGGTTTTCAGCCTTGACTTCGTTAAGCTCGTGATCACCACGGATCAACAGGGCAATGAACTCACTGTCAGCGTCTTCTGCAGCCGCAACAATCAGGGTCTTGATGGTTTTTTCAACAGGCAGGTTGAACTGTTCTACCAGCTGATCGATGGTCCGGGCATCCGGAGTGTCCACCAGTGTCATCGCTTCAGAGGGGGCAGGGCGGTCACCAGCAGGGGCAATGGCTTCTGCTTTCTCAATGTTGGCTGCGTAGTCGCTCTGGTCACTGAATACGATGGCGTCTTCACCGGACTCGGCCAGTACATGGAACTCCTGGGAACCACTGCCACCAATGGCACCACTGTCGGCCTGCACTGCACGGTATTCCAGACCCAGGCGGTCAAAGATACGGCAGTAGGTCACGTGCATATTCTGATACTCTCCCTGCAGACACGCTTCAGTTGCATGGAATGAATAGGCGTCTTTCATCAGGAATTCGCGGCCACGCATCAGGCCGAAACGTGGGCGACGCTCGTCACGGAATTTGGTCTGGATCTGGTACAGGTTGATCGGCAGCTGCTTATAGCTGTTCAACTCGTTACGGGCAATGTCGGTAATGACTTCTTCATGGGTTGGGCCAATCACAAAATCACGACCGTGGCGATCCTGAAAGCGCAGCAGTTCAGCGCCAAATTGATCCCAGCGACCGGTTTCCTGCCACAGTTCTGCTGGTTGAACGGCGGGCATCAGGGTTTCCAATGCGCCGGAGCGGTTCATCTCTTCACGGACAATGTTCTCTACTTTCTGCAGAACTCTAAGACCCAGGGGCAGCCAGGTATAGAGGCCGGATGCCAGTTTACGGATCATACCGGCACGCAACATCAGCTGGTGGCTGATGACCACGGCATCGGCAGGCGTCTCCTTTAGGGTTGGAATCAGATACTGACTGGTTCTCATGTGCTCATTTACCAGGCTGTTCAAAAAAAGGCTTGTCAAAATTTGACGTCAATTAATGCGCCATTTTAAGGCCAATCGGTTATTATACCAACCGCTGTTGCAAAATCCCCTGTTGTTGATTGGTTGTTCTGAAAAATTCCTTCTCTATTCTTATTCTCTGGATGGGCCGTGCCGTGAGTAGCTTTGAACTGGATCCCCAGCTGGCAAGAGACTGTGTGGTTATTGGTGATTTTCCTGTTTGTCGCCTTTTGCTAATGAACGATAGCCAGTATCCCTGGTTTATCCTGGTTCCCCGTATCCAGGGGGTAGAAGAGATTTATCAGTTGGATGAGGCGGCCCAGCAACAGCTGCTTTTTGAATCCTCATATCTGGCGGAAATGCTGCAGGTGCTTTTCTGTGCAGACAAGATGAATGTGGCCGCGCTGGGTAACGTGGTTCGACAGCTGCATGTGCATCATGTTGTCCGTTTCACGGCTGATGCTGCCTGGCCAGCGCCGGTCTGGGGCAGGCATCCAGCCCGACCTTATACGGATGAACAGCTCTCAGAGGTGATGCAAAAGCTGAAGAGGGGCATTACCGATATGTCTTCTTTCCAATGGGCTCAAACTGACAGGTAAGGTAAATTTGGAAGGCTGAAGCTCAAGGAGTAGACTGCGCACATTAATCTACTTCCAGTTGCTTGTAACTGATCTTTTTATGATGACTGGAAGTGATTTGGCTGGCTGCCTGTGGGAGTAACAAACGATGCAAGATGAACTGCTTGAGCTGCAAACCCAGTTGAGTTTTCAGGAAGATACGATTGCTCAATTGAATGAAGTGGTGACCCGGCAGCAGAAAGATATTGACCGGTTGACAGAAGCCATGGCGCAACTGAAAAAGCAATTTGAAGAGATGGTGGCTGAACAGTTGGAAAGCCAGGAAGAGTTACCTCCTCCCCACTATTGATGATTAGACGGCTCTGGATTCTTCTGGCCGGAATAACGCTTGCCAGCCAGAAGACCGGAATGCCTATCTTCCTTTTGGTGCGGCAATAACATCTTCCGCCTGAAGACCTTTGTCCCTTTCAACCACAATAAACTCAACCCGCTGTCCTTCACTCAGGGTTCGGTGTCCTTCACCACGTATGGCTCGATAATGGACAAAGACATCTTCACCCATATCACGGGTAATAAAGCCAAACCCTTTAGTGATATTGAACCATTTGACCGAGCCGGTTTCCCGTCCGGAGTCATCAAGCGGTTCAGCCGATGAGCCGGAACTGCCGGGCAGGTTGGCGATAACATGAAACAGGGTGCCGGTGCTGACTGAAAACAGCGTAATCTGGTCGAGAGTCACTCCAGAGATCATCAGGGTGTTGTTATAGGCGAAACCAACCGCTGCGCAGAGCGCTGAAAACAGCAGGATGGACCCGGCTATCTGCAGCCACCGTTGGAAGCCATTGCGCATGCTCAGGTAGGCTCCTGTCATTAAATTTAATGAAGCGGCCATCAGTAATAGTGCAACCACCGGGTTGGTTGGGTTGGCAGCGGCTGTTGACGGTTGGTAGAGGTTGGTCATGATGGCAATGACGAAAAAAAATGCCAGCAGGCCGGTTAAAAGATGAACTGTTTTTAAATGTTTCAAGGCATGTTCCCTTAATTTGTTATCAGTATCAGTTGAAAACATCGAGCCCTTCTACGCGTAAGCTTTTCAGAACCGCAAGCCATCCGTGAAAACAGAGTCTGGTGAAAAGCTGTCGTGCATTTTTAATCATGACCAGACAACATTGAGCCCGACAAACACATTGTGCAACTTATTATGATGGAACACATGGTTTCCCATATCAGTGTTAATGTACCTTTATGATGTTTATTTCTCAAATATTGACAGGCCTGCCTGACATTTAACATGAATCGGGACACTTCACGGACGGTGCAGGCAGGCGGGAAAGACCCTGTAAACAGCGCTATGGGCTTTCTGGTCGGTTGTTGGAAGGTTGGATTGACTCTGTTATTTGGGTGTGAATCTTTTGGTAAAAAATGCTCGACGTGGAAAAATACCGATATTATAGTGGTATTCAGTACCTTGAAAATCTACTGCTGCCGCCTTCTATTAAGCATAGTGTTCGTAATGATGTAGAAATGTTTAGAGGTTGTTAATAGATAACGTTGTACTCATGGAGTGATAAGGCAACTCTGGTAATGTCTTATTGAGAAAGGGAGGTACCAAATCCGCCTGGTGCTGTGGCAGATAATGCAGTCGCTGATGCCTGCCGTTAGCTGTTAAAAGCAGATCGCTTTAATCAGATAACAGTAGAAACATTAGCAAGCGCTCAATGCCCTCTTTAAAAGGGAAAGCCTAAAGGAAAGGCTTAAAAGGAATTTTCATCAGGAGAGTACGACTATGGCTGGGAAAAAAGCACCCGCAATCAAGGAAAAATACAGCAAAACCCAGATGCTGGCAGAAATTGCAGAAAATACCGGGCTTAGCAGAAAGCAGGTCAGTGCGGTAATGGATGAGCTGAGTGAACTGGTTGAGCGCCATATTAAAAAACGGGGGTGTGGTGAATTTACCTTGCCCGGTCTGTTAAAAATCGTGACCAAGAAAAAACCGGCGCAAAAAGCCAAAAAAGGTGTGCCAAACCCTTTCAAACCCGGCGAATTAATGGATGTGCCAGCCAAGCCTGCTTCTATTCAGGTGAAGGTAAGGCCATTGAAGAAGCTGAAGGAGTTTGCAGCATCTTAGGCAGTTTATAGGTAAAAGCTCATAAGAGCTGCAAAACCAAAGGAGCTTACCGGCTCCTTTTTTTATGGTTGCAATTTGATCAGGGTTGTAGAAAAATGATTTCTCGTTGCGAACAGGACGTATATCACCAAGGGGAACTGCTTATGTCAGTTGGTGGTAGTCGCAATAATAAACACAACACAAAGTACTCAGGGAGCATTCTGATTATGAAAACCCTCGCTAAAAGCGCACTGGGTGTAGCTGTTGCTACAGCTGTCGCCGCTACCTCTGTTCAGGCTTCTGAAGCAGTGACTATGGATCCGAGTCTGACGTTTACTTATAAGAACTACTACTGGAAAGAAAAAGCCAAAGATGATCGTGGCTATGATCGTAATGAATGGTCTCATGGTTTGGTAGCTGACTTTGACAGTGGTTATGTTAATGGTTTGGTTGGTGCGGTTGTTACCGCAGGTTATGCTGGTCCTTTGAAAATTAAAGAAGGACTTAACTATTCTGCTTCAAACGTTGCTGGCTCATATATAGATGCTGATATGGATGGAGATGATGACACATTAGTTGATTCTCACTCTATTTCAGGTTTTCAACAGGCTTACTTGAAAGCGAAGCATACTTTCAGTGGTGTCGATCTGGCGGGTACGGTCGGTGTTAAAAAGCGTAGTACAGAAACCTATGCTGACTCTGGCTCCCGTATCTTGGGTGCAAGTTCTACAGGTTACGATCTTTCTATTGGTTTTGAAGGCGCTGATCTGTATTTTACTGAAATTACTGGTTTTAGTGAGCGTAATGATTCTTCCTTCAGCAATGATCTGAGTGATGGAAATAACAACAAAGTTGATAATGTTCGAATCTTTGGTGGTAACTACAGCTATGAAGGTTTGGATCTTGTTGCTGAGTATGGCGAATCTAAAGAACTGATCAAGCAGCTCTTCCTGAAAGCAGGTTATAGCTTTGAGCTTGATGATATGAGCTCTGTAGATCTGGATGTTCGTTACGGTAAATCAAAAGCTAATGGCGATTTGGCTGATAATGAGCCTGAAATTGGGTCTGACTACAAAGCAAAGTATTACAACCTGAATGCTACTTATAATTATGGCAACGCTTACGTAGGTGTCGGCTACAACAAGACCAAAGATGGAGATTTCATTGACCAGTACGTAGACGGTAATAATGATAACTTCAACTCCAGCCTTGCTCAGTGGGAAGACTACTCTCTGGCAGGTGAAAAAGCTTACGTTGTTAGCGGGGGCTATAACTTTGCTGATCAGGGGCTTGCAGGCCTGAGCTTGGATGTCTGGTATGCCAAAGGGGATGATGCTAAAGAGATTAATGACTTCAAACGTCGTGAGTACGGTAGTTATATCTCTTATGCCTTTGATGGTTCTCTTGAGGGCTTGTCTCTTGCATGGTTGTACGTTAACTACCGCGCAGATGGAAGCGTAGATTCTCCTGCTGATGATTTCAGGCTGGGTACTTTGTATGACGAAGACATTAACCGTCTCTACCTGACTTACTCTGTCGCTGCATTTTAAGCAGTTAACTGCTTAAGTTGAAAAAAAGAGGGCAAATGCCCTCTTTTTTTGCTTAAAAATTAGTGAATCAATATTCCAGATGCCTTGTAATCAGAGTAGGTCAGTGCATACAAGTCTTTTATTATCTGAATTGCTTATTCCGGTGATAGCTTTATCAATGAGTTATTGTATGTTCTGAGGCCTCAGTCCATCTGTAAGTATCCACAAATTCCGTACGATTGATTTTTAATTCAGGTGCTGAGTGAAAAAAAGGTAGCACGGAATTTTATATAAACATTTGATTTGTAAAGTGATTGTGTCAGTTTTCAGCCTTGCTACCACTAATGATAAATAGGTATAAATATAAACTGGTTATAATGGAATAATACCTTACACAAATTTATCAGGGATGAGGCTTTTGAGGGTTATGGATAATAAGGCTGATCAGCCGTCCTCAGCGTCACTTTGGCTCGCTTATCTGGCTAAAGGTGGCACCATGAAAGAACTTCGCAATTTAGACCAATGTCAGCTTGATGCTATCTACAGGGTGGCTTTTGCCCAGTTTAATTCCGGGCATTATACCGATGCATTAAAGGTTTTCCGACATCTTTGTCTGCTTGATCATACCAGCTATTCCTATTTTCTTGGCCTGGGTTTGTCTCAGTATGAGCTTTCCCTTTTTGCCCAGGCTGCGGCAACGCTGGCTCATGGGGCAAAGCTTGATCAGAAGGATCCAAGGGCTTCTCTGATGATGGCTAAATGCTTTATTGAGATTGAGCGCTGGTCTCTGGCTCAGAAAGCCTTATCTGAGGCGGTGATAAGAGCAAGCCAGTCTGCCCGTTGGAAAGATGAGCTTCAGCAGGCGAAAAAATTGACCAGTTTTGTTCGTGGCAAATTGCAGTGAAGGTGTTTCAGGGATTGTTTGTTGTCCGGTAACGAATACCGGGCAGGGTGATTTTCAGGCGTCAGGGTCAGGGAGGGCGTTATTATGTCGAACACAGTTGGAGAACCGGGTGGTGTACAAACAGGAATAACGCCTGCTCCGGGCACACCGGGCAATGTTTCAGCAAATCCCGGGAATGGGGTAAGTAGTGGCTACAGTCCAGCAAATTCTGTCTCACAATCTGCCAGTTCCGGTCCGGACGGAAGTCAGGCGGGTGTCCATCTGAATGCTCCGTTAAATAGTGGCAGCAACGGTGTTGACTATCTGGCAAAATCCTTGCAGTCAAGGCTTGATTCGTTTCGTGCCATGATTGCCCAGAATAATGCCCTGACTCCTGGGGAGCTTGATCTTTCTGATACCCAGAACCTGCTGTTGTCCTTAAGAGGTGCGATTAATGACATTAAGGTACTTAATAGTGTGACAACCATTGAAATACGGGCTGCGGATCGACAGGCACAAGTCTCTCTTTCATCAGACATTAGTGCAATGAGAAAAACGATTGAGTCTACGCAGCATTCGATCAACAGCAAACGGGCAGAACGGGACAGGGCTCCTGATCATCAGAAGCCAGCGCTGGATGCTGAAATAGAAGTATTAAAAGGGAAGAAAATGGCCGCAGAGGTGCGACTGAATGCAAAACAGGCGCTGCTTTCGAGTTCTGATGATAATGCGGCCAGGGACCTGTCGGTCCCCCTGGTGAAGGCTATCAGTCCGGAATCTCTGGAATCCGGTGAAGAGCAGCTGGATGAACTTAAACATGAATTAAAAGTATTAGAAAAGCGTTTTGACAGTGACGAGGTTCGCTCCAGGCTGACCAGTCTTATTGCTGCTGACTATGACAGGGAGATCCTTCGGGTATCGGATCGTGACATTGAAAGTCGTCAGCCCCGGGGAGGAAAAGGCTCTCCTGAGGCATTGAAATCGCTGGTAAGCCCGGAGGTAGTTAATAGCCTGTTCAGTTTCTTTTCGGCTCGTGACACCTCTGCGCTGGACTCTGTGCGCAATCAGGCCGCTCCATCTGAGCAACAGTTAGCTGATGCGGCTGAAGGTCTGGCTCTGGTGCTGCGTGCAGAGCCTCCCGTGACAGCCCGTGAAAAAAATACCATCAATCGGTCATATCCTGGCGATAGTGCCAGTATTGAGGATGCCGATAATTCACAGGCTCCAATGCTGCGTGCAGAGCCACCAGTAACGGGCAATGATAAAAAGGGAACTGATCAGCCAAATCCTGACAATAGTCTTGAAAGCACTAAAAATGCACAGTCTCCGATACCCCCGGCAGAGCCACCAGTGACAGCCAGTGAAGAAAATCCCGTCGATCAGCCATATCTTGGCGACAGTCTCAGTCTTGAAGGGGCTAATAATCCACAGGCATTTACAATGCTCCTGTTAAAAGAGCGAATGGCGGATATGCAAGAGGCACTGGAAAAGAGATCGAATGGGGACATGGTTGATTCTGTTGGGACCAATCAACTTGCCCAGCTGCTTGAAGCAGAGCGAGAAGTCGAGACCATGGTTATCGAGGCGATCAGGGATCAGGAACGCTATGAGGCGGATATGCTCAAATCTCATCCGGTTTAAGAGGCAATATCGACGATAGACCAAAAAAGGATTCGGTGTTGTTCGTTCTATTTGATAAGCCGTACTGGTAACCAGTGCGGCTTTTTTTGTCTGGCAACGGCTGACTCTGCCGGTCTTTGGGGTATAATGGCCGTTTTTCTGCGAATCAGTAAACGTAAGCGCCCAAGTCAATGCGATATCCATGGTGCTTACTGTTGTAAGTAAAAGGGTAGGCTAGCGTCAATGCCGATCTATGAGTATCAGTGTGAGCAATGCTCCGAAGTGACTGAAGCGATTCAAAAATTCAGTGATGCACCGTTGAGTGATTGCCCTGTCTGTGGTCAGGCTGCACTGAAGAAGCTGTTAAGCGCACCGGCCTTCAGGCTGAAAGGTGGCGGTTGGTATGAAACCGACTTCAAAGGAGGCAGTAAGAAAAACCTGTCTTCCAGTGATAACCACTGTCCTGGCAAAGACAGCAAGAGTAGTTGTGCCGGTTGCCCTGCAACCAGTCAATAAAAGAGTTGCCCGGCAACCAGTGATTGATCCAAATCCTTTCAGCCCGGCTGTAGGGATGAAATCCAGTTGAATTCCTGATTTGAGGTATATTATGCGCAGCCATTATTGCGGCGAACTGAATCTTTCCCATGATGGGCAGGAAGTCACCCTCTGCGGTTGGGTACATCGCCGTCGTGATCACGGTGGCGTGATTTTCCTGGACCTGCGTGACCGTGAAGGCCTGGCTCAGGTGGTGGTCGACCCTGATACTGAAGAAGCGTTTGCACTGGCTGACAAGGTGCGTAGCGAATATGTCCTGAAAATCACCGGTATGGTTCGTCCCCGTCCTGAAGGCACCGTGAACAGCAATATGTCTACCGGTGAGATTGAGGTGCTGGGTAAGCAGGTGGAAATCCTTAACCAGGCCCAGACTCCGCCTTTCCAGATTGAAGGTTATACCGACGTGGGTGAAGATGTCCGCCTGCGTAACCGGGTCATTGATCTGCGTCGTCCTGAAATGCAGGAAAAGCTGATTATTCGCAGCAAAGCCACCGCTGTCGTGCGTCGCTTTATGGAAGAGCACGGCTTTCTGGATATTGAAACACCGATGCTGACCCGTGCAACTCCGGAGGGAGCCCGGGATTACCTGGTGCCCAGCCGCGTGCATCCGGGGCACTTCTACGCACTTCCCCAGTCTCCACAGCTGTTCAAACAGATGTTGATGGTGTCTGGTTTTGATCGTTACTACCAGATCGTCAAGTGTTTCCGTGATGAAGATCTGCGTGCTGACCGTCAGCCGGAATTTACCCAGATCGATATTGAGACATCCTTCCTGGATGAAGCTCAGATCATGGGCATCACTGAGTCCCTGATCAAAAAACTGTTCATGGAAGTGAAGAGCGTGGATCTCGGTGCTGAATTCCCACGCATGACCTATGCCGAAGCCATGAGCCGTTATGGTTCTGACAAGCCAGACCTGCGTATTCCCCTGGAGCTGGTGGATGTAGCAGACCTGATGGCTGGCGTTGACTTCAAGGTATTTAAAGGCCCGGCAGAAGATCCTAAAGGCCGTGTTGCCGCGCTGAAAGTGACCGGCGGTGCCGAGTTGAGCCGTAAGCAGATTGACGACTACACAAAGTTTGTCAGCATCTACGGTGCTAAAGGTCTGGCCTGGATCAAGGTGAATGAGCTGGAGAAAGGGGTTGAAGGCCTTCAGTCGCCAATCATCAAGTTTCTGGGTGATGATGTCACTATGAACATCATGTCCCGTATTGGTGCTGCCAATGGCGACATTGTCTTCTTTGGTGCGGATAAAGAAACGATTGTGAATGAGGCACTGGGTGCTTTGCGTTGCAAGGTGGGTGAAGATCTGAATCTTTATACCTGTGACTGGGCACCATTGTGGGTTGTTGACTTCCCGATGTTTGAAGAAACTGATAATGGTTCCCTGACTGCGCTGCACCATCCATTCACGGCACCAACCTGCTCTGCGCAAGAGCTGGAAGCTAATCCTTCTCAGGCACTGTCCCGTGCTTATGATATGGTTCTGAATGGCTATGAAGTGGGTGGTGGTTCCGTCCGTATTCATCGTCAGGAAATGCAGCAGGCGGTATTCCGTGTGCTGGACATCCAGGAAGAAGAGCAGCGTGAGAAGTTTGGCTTTCTGCTGGATTCCCTGAAGTACGGTGCGCCTCCTCACGGTGGCCTGGCATTCGGTCTGGACCGTCTGGTGATGCTGCTGTGTGGTACGACTAACATCCGTGAAGTGATTGCCTTCCCGAAAACCCAGTCAGCTTCCTGTTTGCTGACGCAGGCTCCGGGTGAAGTGGAAAGTCAGCAGCTTCGTGATCTGAATCTGCGCATTCGTCGCGATCCGGCATCTGCAACCAGTCACTGAATAATCGTGGCAGCCTCTCAGTGGAGCGGCTGCCAGCCAAGCGTTTAAATAGAGGTTTTTATGGCAGGTCATAGTAAATGGGCCAACATCAAACACCGTAAGGCTGCGCAGGACGCCAAGCGGGGCAAGATCTTTACCAAAATTATCCGAGAACTGACCGTTGCCGCAAAGCAGGGCGGCGGTAATGTTGAGGATAACCCGAAGCTGCGAGCGATCGTTGATAAAGCCCTGGCTGCCAATATGACCCGGGATACCATTAACCGCGCGATTGCTCGTGGTGCCGGTGGTGAAGATGATTCCAATATGGAAGAAGTCACCTATGAAGGCTACGGGGCCGGAGGTATCGCGGTTCTGGTTGAGTGCCTGACGGATAACCGCAACCGGACAGTGGCAGAAGTTCGTCATGCTTTTTCCAAGCATGGTGGTAACCTCGGAACCGATGGCTCCGTTGCTTATCTGTTCGAGCGTAAAGGTCAGATTTTCTTTGAAGAAGGTGTTGATGAAGAGCAGCTCATGGATGCGGCCCTGGAAGCCGGTGCTGAAGATATCGTCACTAATGATGATGGCTCAGTAGAAGTGCTGACCGAGTGGACTGAGTTTATGGCCGTCAAGGATGCTCTGGAAGCAGCGGGGCTCACTCCTGCGGGTGGTGAAGTCGCCATGATCGCTTCTACCCAGACAGAGCTTGACCTGGCAGGTGCCGAGAAAATCATGAAGCTGATTGATCGTCTGGAAGATCTGGATGATGTTCAGAATGTCTATACCAATGCGGACATTCCTGCAGAAGTCATGGAGCAACTGGGCTGAGTCCGGGTTGTGTTAACTGAAAGCCCGGATTGCTCCGGGTTTTACGGACTCGTTCCCACAGTCCGAGGCTGTCGCGAAAGCCTTACTATAAGAAATTGAAGGGACGCAAGACTAAAGCTGGTCGATGGCTGGCAAGCATTGCACAAAGAGTCCCTGGGTTTATGGTTCACTGGCAGATACGTCAGAAACTTTCTCCGGTCATTATCCCCATAATGAGTTTTTACTGGCTTTTTTTCTCTTCCTTTTTCTATTTTTTGGTTTAACTGTTTGTTCTTCTAAATATTCTTCCGCGGTAAAGTAACAGTCCTCTGAGAATTGCTCTCCTTCATCGGCAGTAACGTATGCCTCATCGTCTGTCCCCCCGCCGCTATTAAGTGACACAGAGCCATGGGGCTCTGGCAGGACTGCTAACTTTGTCTTTATTTGATCAATAACGATTTTCATTGAATTCTGGTTATCAAGCTTGTTCACCGGGATTTCAATGACATCAAATCCTAATTTTTGCAGCAGGGCGATTTTAAGCAAAGTCGAACCATTCCTGGTTTTGAAATCACCACTCACGTAATGAAAAGGTCCCTGAACATCGATAACCATGTTGTAATCTGGCAGTCGCAGGTCAACCGGAGGTAATGAGTTCAGACTCTTTTCTTCTTCAATCTTCAACGACGGAAAGCTTGATTGGAGGTGATCGCGGAAGGTGGATTGGGATTGTGAAATGATTGTTTGGTAATGGGGGATCACCGGACACGTTCTCCCTAGCCAACTTGCAGCCATGGCAATGATGTATTGATCATCTGTATTGCCTGAGGATGTATTTTCCAGGCGAGAAAATAGTTCACCTATGTGCTTTTCAAGCGAGTTTTTATCACTGCTACCTGTGTCCAGATGAAATCTGGCACAGAATACCATTACTCCCCAGAGAGACATCAATATATCATGCTCAGAGAGTTGAGGGTTTTCACTGATTCTCTCGACAAGAGAATCGAACATTGATTTTACCACTTTCAGCTCAATAGCCTCACCCAGTTTTGCCAGGGACCACAGCAGGTTGGCGACTTCCTGTGGCTTGAAATGGTCTTTCTCTTCCTTTGATTCGGCTTTGGTTAGCACATGGGGCAACAGCGCAGCCATAACCTCTTTGAGCTTCGGTGTTTTCTCCAGCTTCAGCCCATTGCCCATCAGTTTCGCCAGGGCCCACAGCAGGTTGGTGGTACCTTGATTGTTGAAGTGGTCTTTCTCTTCTTTTGATTCGGCTTTGATTTCCACATGGGACAACAGCGAGGCTACGGCCTCTTTGAGCTTCGGTGTCTTCTCCAGCTCCAGTCCGTTGTCCACCAGTTTCGCCACAGCCCACAGCAGGTTGGCGACTTCCTGTGGCTTGAAGTGGTCTTTCTCTTCTTTTGATTCGGCTTTGATTTTCACATGTGGCAATAGTGCGACCACGGCCTCTTTGAGCTTCGGTGTTTTCTCCAGCTCCAGCCCATTGTCCGCCAGTTTCGCCAAGGCCCACAGCAAGTTGGCGACACCCTGTGGCTTGAATTGGTCTTTCTCTTCTTTTGATTCGGCTTTGGTTTCCACATGGGGCAACAGCGCGGCCACGGCCTCTTTCAGCTTCGGTGTCTTCTCCAACTCCAGCCCATTGTCCACCAGTTTCGCCACGGCCCACAGCAGGTTGGCGACTTCCTGTGGCTTGAAGTGGTCTTTCTCTTCTTTTGATTCGGCTTTGGTTTCCACATGGGGTAACAGCGCGGCCACGGCCTCTTTGAGCTTCGGTGTCTTCTTCAGCTCCAGGCCATTGTCCACCAGTTTCGCCACGGCCCATAGCATGTTGGCGACATCCTGTGGCTTGAAGAGTCCTTTATCTTCTTTTGTTTCGGCTTTGGTTTTCACATGGCGCAAAAGTGCGGCCACGGCCTCTATGAGCTTCGGTACCTTCTCCAGCTCCAGGCCATTGTCCACCAGTTTTGCCACGGACCACAGCAGGTTGGTGATACCTTGAGTGTTGAAGTGGTCTTTCTCGTCTTTTGATTCGGCTTTGGTTTTCACATGGGACAACAGAGCGGCCACGGCCTCTTTGAGCTTCGGTGTTTTCTCCAGCTCCAGCCCGTTGTCCACCAGTTTCGCCACGGCCCACAGCAGGTTGGCGACTTCCTGTGGCTTGAAGTGTTCTTTCTCTTCTTTTGATTCTGCTTTGGTTTCCACATTGGGCAACAGCGCGGCCACGGCCTCTTTGAGCTTCGGTGTTTTCTCCAGCTCTAGCCCATTGTCCGCCAGTTTCGCCAAAGACCAAAGCAGGTTGGCGATATGCTGAGGAATGAAGCGGTCTTTCTCTTTTTTTGATTCGGCTTTGGTTTTCACATGGTGCAACAGCGCGGCTACGGCCTCTTTGAGCATCGGTGTTTTCTCCAGCTCCAGCCCGTTGTCCACCAGTTTCGCCACGGACCACAGCAGGTTGGTGATACCTTGAGTGTTGAAGTGGTCTTTCTCGTCTTTTGATTCGGCTTTGGTTTTCACATGGGGCAACAGAGCGGCCACGGCCTCTTTGAGCTTCGGCGTTTTCTCCAGCTCCAGCCCGTTGTCCACCAGTTTCGCCACGGACCACAGCAGGTTGGTGATACCTTGAGTGTTGAAGTGGTCTTTCTCGTCTTTTGATTCGGCTTTGGCTTTCACATGGGGCAACAGAGCGGCCACGGCCTCTTTGAGCTTCGGTGTTTTCTCCAGCTCCAGCCCGTTGTCCACCAGTTTCGCCACAGACCACAGCAGGTTGGCGATACCTTGGGTGTTGAAGTGGTCTTTCTCGTCTTTTGATTCGGCTTTGGTTTTCACATGGGGCAACAGCGCGGCTACGACCTCTTTGAGCTTCGCTGTCTTCTCCAGCCCGTTGTTCACCAGTTTCGCCAGGGCCCACAGCAGGTTGGTAATATGCTGAGGAGTAAAGTGGTCTTTCTCTTCTTTTGATTCGGCTTTGGTTTTCACATGGGGCAACAGTGCGGCTACGGCCTCTTTGAGCTTCGCTGTCTTCTCCAGCCCGTTGTCCACCAGTTTCGCCACAGCCCATAGCAGGTTGGCGATACCTTGTGTATCAATAGTCCTTACTTCAGGTTTTTGGTTGCACTGTATTGTTACTGCATCAAGTAAAGTTGACAGTAAAGCAGCTTGAGTTTCCTTTCCCAACTCATCCATGTATTTATGAGGGGTCAAAACACCCGCTGAAGTAAAGGAATGAAGCGTTGTCGTCAGGCTTCGCCAGGTCCACCCGGGTGTCGCTTTAAAATCGTGCAACAATGGTATCAGTTGGCTTTGTTCACTATGATTTAAAGGTCGTTTTGACGCCAGTGTGTATTGTTTAATTGAACTGGCAAATTGACTGTGCTTTCTACCATCATAGCGATCACCATAACGAGCAGATATCCTCACCAGGCAATTCATTTTTTCGTGTGTAATGAGAGCATTAAAATCATAAACAGGTTTTACTGAATGTCTTGGTGGATAGTGAGAGGAGCATGCGTCAGAAGTATGATAAAATGCATTACACCTTGGGATATAGGGGAGTGGAGTATTCACCTGTCTGACTGTGCTATGCTGATATCGCCCACTCCTTGAAGCATTGGTATGACCATCCGGTGGTTTATAATTATTACCTGATGTCGTGTATTTCCAACTTATACCAGCAGCGCCTCTATCCATAATTATATTTCATTAATTCATAAAAAATATAAAAAGTAGACTACTGTCCTGTATATAGTTCATCTTGCTGAAATGTCTATAAACTCTTGTTTAATTGGTGCTTGCGACGAATTTTATAGATTAAATTCGGAATTCTCTTGTTGTATGTACTTCCTTTGGTTTTGAGTGCCGAAGCCCTAAAACTTTCTCCGGTTATTATCCCCATAATGAGTTTTTACTGGCTTTTTTCTCTTCCTTTTTCGCTTTTTGGTTTACCTGTTTGCTCTTCTAAATTATTGCGCGGTAAAGTAACAGTCATCTGAGAACTGCCCTCCTTCATCGGCTGTAACGTATGCCTTATCTGCTGACCCCTCGCGCTGAAGTGACACAAGGCAATGGGCCTCTGGCGGGGTGGCTAACCTTGTCTTTATTTGATCAATAATGGGTTTTTAGACCAATTTGCTGCCATCCTCGCTACGGGCGCTATTCTCGAGCCTCCTAGCCAAAAACAATTATCAGGGAGCCTCAGGCTTCCATTAAAGATTAAAGGCCAGTGTGATTAGAAACAGCACCACAGTGACACTGGCAATGGTCAGTAATGTTTTCATTTGATTATTCATCTGGCAAGCTGACTCCCCAAAACCCACGTTCAAGAGTAAGTCGCAATCGCTGAGTTTCGTAGCCTATTTGGGTAATGTCGTGTTTCAAAATTGTAATGCTGGAAACGTGTATGTATATACAGTATTCTTTTTAACGACAGGTTTGGAACAGAAATGGAATGGCCATATTGTTGGGGATTGATCCCGGGTCCAGGATTACCGGGTATGGAATCATTGAGGAAATCGGCTCCCAATGTAAATACGTGGCATCGGGCTGTATCCGAATTCAGGATGGGCCACTACCAGAAAGACTTGCCCAAATTTTTCAGGGTATCAATACGGTGATTGAAATGTACAGCCCGCAATCTGTCGGAATTGAGCAGGTGTTTATGGCCCGCAATGCCGACTCTGCCCTGAAGCTTGGGCAGGCCCGTGGCGCGGCGATTGTTGCCGCGGTAAATCATGGGCTTGACGTTTCAGAGTACTCGGCACGACAGGTGAAACAGGCGGTGGTGGGTAAGGGCTCTGCGGAAAAGTCCCAGGTACAGCACATGATTACTTCAATTCTGAAGTTGGATAAAACCCCTCAGGCCGATGCCGCCGATGCGTTAGCAGTGGCATTGTGTCACTCCCACACACGGGCAAGTCTGGTGCGAATGGCCGGTGCAACGGGTAGAAGAAATCGTCGGTTATTAAGTAGTTAAGTCGCTAGAAGAGATACTGAATATGATAGGCAGACTTCGCGGTATTTTGCTGGAAAAAAAAGCCCCATACCTGCTGATTGAGGCAGGGGGTGTGGGCTATGAAGTTGAAGCGCCGATGTCGGTGTTTTACCGTCTGCCAGAGGTTGGTGTTGAGACAACACTTTATACGCACTTTGT
This sequence comes from Thalassotalea sp. G20_0, assembly GCF_017744175.1. NCBI lineage: Bacteria > Pseudomonadati > Pseudomonadota > Gammaproteobacteria > Alteromonadales > Colwelliaceae > Thalassotalea > Thalassotalea sp. G20_0. Next base: position 43,868 of record NZ_JAGHQV010000030.1, read on the forward strand.
CGTTAGAGAAGATGCGCAGCTGCTCTATGGCTTCAGCGACGCCCGGGAGAGAGAGCTGTTCCGTACCCTGATTAAAGTGAATGGGGTGGGTCCGAAACTGGGCCTGACACTGCTCTCCGGAATAGAAGCGTCTGTATTTGTACGTTGTGTTCATGATGGCGACAGTTCTACCCTGGTGAAATTACCAGGGGTTGGTAAGAAAACTGCGGAACGCCTGATTGTGGAGTTAAAAGATAAACTGTCAAAATGGGATAGCGCAGCTGCGCAATTTGATGGTTTGACTGGAACGCCCCTGGGGCAGGCCCTGGAAAAACAGGCCGCTGATACTGAACAGGAAGCCGTCAGTGCCCTGGTTGCCCTGGGCTATAAGCCTCAGGAAGCCAGCAAGGTGATTGGGCGGATTAAAGTAGAAGGTCTGTCCAGTGAAGAACTGATCAGGCAGGCTTTAAGAAGTATGATTTAACATCATTCCCGGGAAAAATTATGATCGAAGCGGATCGCTTAATATCAGCCAGTGAACGCCCGAGCGAGGAGGCCCAGGATCGGGCCATTCGACCCGTCCGGTTGCTTGAGTATACCGGGCAGCCAAAAGTCAGGGAGCAGATGGAGATATTTATCCAGGCGGCCCGAAAGCGTGGTGATGCTTTGGATCATACGTTGATATTTGGTCCGCCCGGGCTGGGCAAGACAACGCTTTCCCATATTGTTGCCAATGAAATGGGCAGTAATATCCGTTCGACTTCCGGGCCTGTGATTGAAAAGGCCGGAGACCTTGCCGCCCTGCTCACGAACCTTGAGCCTAATGACATCCTGTTTATTGATGAGATCCATCGTCTCAGCCCGGCCGTTGAAGAAGTGCTCTATCCAGCCATGGAAGATTATCAGTTGGATATTATGATTGGTGAGGGTCCTGCGGCACGTTCGATTAAACTGGATCTGCCACCCTTTACCCTCGTGGGCGCGACCACCCGTGCAGGGCTGCTGACTTCACCTTTAAGGGATCGGTTTGGCATTGTTCAACGGCTTGAGTTCTACAATGTGGCGGATCTCAGTACCATTGTGCTCCGTTCTGCTGGTATTCTCGGAGTGCAGATGAATAGCGAGGCGGCCAATGAAGTTGCCCGCCGTTCAAGAGGCACACCCCGTATAGCCAACCGACTGCTGCGAAGAGTCAGGGATTACGCGGAAGTAAAAGGCGATGGTTCGGTAACCCGTGAACTGGCAGACGCTGCCCTGAATATGCTGGATGTGGACGCCAGCGGTTTTGATCATATGGACCGTCGACTGTTGCTGGCCATGATTGAAAAGTTTGATGGCGGTCCAGTGGGCGTTGACAACCTTGCCGCAGCCATCAGTGAAGAGCGGGACACCATTGAAGATGTGCTTGAACCCTACCTGATTCAACAGGGTTATATAATGAGAACACCCAGAGGCAGGGTATTAACTAAGAGCGCTTATCTACATTTTGGCTATGATTACCCTTAGGGGCTGTTCAGGTCGTATTATGAACTAGACTTCAGTTCATGCTCGGAGGACCTGTCAGTCCTCTTTTTTTATCCTTACGGCATTTGGAAATATCGTAACAGGAGTACCCTGATACCCTCAGTATGCAACTAAACTTCAACAGGCCACAGTCCGGCCCTATCTAAACAGACAGGATGTATAATATGCTCCCATTTGGAACGCCTGAAACTTCCTACGGGAGGCAGGTACGCTCGAATATTGATAGACCAGAGTCAGAGTATCCATCAGGAGAGGTACAAACTGCTGCCGGTATCAAAAGACGTGTTATCCCTTTTGCAGTAGCCGAACAGGTCTTCAAGGAGAACCTGATAGAAGGATTGATTAATCACAATGGAATGGGGAGACTGGCAGGGGTAAAAGACAGGGGATGTCGCCTGGTTGAGCGTCCTGAGTTAATTCAGTGGTTAACGACTGAAGCTGCACAAAGTCGTTTATCGGCACCTGATGTCATTTGGCCTCACAGGGGGATCAAGAGACCGAAATCAGATTACAGCACTCTCAGTCAACTTGAAGACCTGGCCGTGTTGATGGGGTTTGCGAAAAGTTTAGGGTTCACCCGTCATTCAGTTCAGGATGGCAACGCACCATTATGTAGAGATCTTCATCCGGTCATGGAGAAATTTGTTGCGTTGTTCGACAGCAACAATCTCGCGTTGAATTCTTATTATGAGGTGAGCTTTTATGCAAGGGATGATGTAGATAAACTGTATTTACACCTGAAACATTCACATGCGGTGACGCTGTTAACCCCTGATATTATTCCCGATCATGAGGATCCCTTTGGTCGCCATGACTTTGATCGGGTTACACACCCTGAACCAATGTATAGTCCTGATGGTATCTACATTGAACTGGATGGTGCTGAGGGTGACAGGGCGTTTTCAGGATTGATTAATCGAGTAAGACTGCTGGATCCATTCGAGGAAAAATCCAGCATGAATTTCCTGATTCGCTTTCGGGAAAATATTCCTGAGGATCAAATTATTTCTGAAATTGCCAGCTATCGGCTGGTCACTGGAAGTGAAGACAGGAATCAACTGTATTTTTCCAGCAGTGTCCCTGTAACAACTCTGAAAAAAGGGGAATTATTTATTGAGTTGCAAGCCCCGTTTATTAACTGTCCTGAACCCGATCTTGATGAAATATTTGATGTCGAAAAGGAGTGCAAATCAACCAGGGATAAGCTGAAAAGAAATCCGGATGGCAGTATAAACAATAAAACCAACAGGGATCTTCTGCGCCAGAAGTCGATACCCATTGTCAGAAATACCAGGAAGACTACACCTGAGAAAAATGGCTTTGTTGGTGAATATCTTGGTTCAGGAATTGCACAACGTGTTTTTATCCATGCAGAGTTTAACAAATTAGCAGCAAAAGAAATCATGCGCAGCATGAACCGCCCTACCTCTGCAACAACCATCAGGACACTGGGTAGTACACAGATAATATGCTCATGTGTAATGACAGACCCCCAGCTGGGAAAAAATGGAGAAATCAAGTTTGCACTGAGTCCTATAGAATACATAGCTGTTCCGTATCGGGAGGGTACTATTGATGCTGATCAGGTTTATGAATTTGATTTTCCAGAAAAGAATGTTTCCTATGGTGTCGCTGCTTCTAATTATCCAGTGACGGTCAGGAGGATAAGAAACAGTGCATCAGAGTCCGATGCTTTCAATAACCTTGATTACCTGCCCGTCCTGCCCAGAGAAGATTGCGATGAACCGGTCTTGTCCGACCACCATTACAGGATGGAAGCAATGGATGTTAATGGCGATTCAATGAAGCCGGAGTTTTATGAACAGGACCAGGTGACAGTGTTAGGATTACAGAGGAAATACGATCAGGAAGAGATGGTTGAATATATATTGAAAGATCCTGATGAAAAACCTGAGGTTAAATTTGAAATCATTAAAGGCATTCTGGATTTGATAGACAGGTGTGACCGATTTAACAAGATGATCGAGGAGAAAGGCAATGGCTGGGTAATCAAATGTGTTATTGATGGTAATTTTGCAAATTTTGCCTATGACCGGAAGAAACATCAGCTTATTTATCTTGATGTTGCCCCGGCAACGGTTACCATCGATGGACAGATTTTGCCGGGGAATCAATTTATGATGGAATGGATTAAGGAGCGCCATGACTTTATTTCCAAAATGTCTGAAGATCCACAGATGTCAAAATTGTTTGTGCTGGTGATGCTGACCAATGATCTTCGTCAACTTGAAAAAATACAATCCAGACTGGTAAGAGAGTCGGTCAGTCATGATTCACATAAAGAGGAAACCTCTTCCCTGCGGGACGTGGTCAGCAAAGTGTCCTCTTTGCTGGCGGAAGATGATCGGTTTTTATCCTGGTGTGCCTGCCATTTTTTCTCAGGCTCTGAAATGACTATGGAAAGCCTCAGTTATAATGAAGACGCGTCTTCAGGGGGGCAGTTTTCTCAAGTTGTATCGAGTTTATTTGAACGGTATATACAAAAACCCCTGGTTGATTTTGATCAATATGTAGATAAGACTGATCCGGCTGAATCGGAAAAGATAAAATCATTACCCTTATCAAGAAGAATGGAGTTGCTTCGACAGTTGTCTGATGTGGCCTTTGGATACATGAAGCGAATAAAAAAGAGTCTGGCGGAGAAATCATCGAAGAAGTTGAATGGCAATGGTATTGGTGACCACAAAGAAGATATCTTATCCAAAATTGAATGCGAAACAATGATGAATAAGGCTATAAAAGGTGATGTTATTCATTTCTTTCCAACTACTTGCCCTAAAGAGGATATGTTTAATGAATCTGCTTTTGCCTGGCTAAAAAAATGGGAAGATGTTCATAGCTATAAACCCATAGAGGGTGGAAGCGTTGATAGTGTTTTGGGATTAAGTCATCAGTTATTGCTGGATGCCGAGTTTGACGAAGCCAGTGATTCTCTAATGATCACCATACCTTGCTTTCAACGACTGGTCAGAAGGATTTATGGTAAAAAAGTGGATGTGCTCCTGGTTGAGCCTTTTCATGGGCGTGATAAGAAGTTTCGAACGGCTTTATATCAGTGGCGGTCTATGTGTCAGGATAAATCTCTTCGCCTGGAAGAATGCACAGGGGTTGAGGCATTTCATGATACTCTGGAGAATTTGACAATGGACACAATGGTACTTGTTAATCGTCAACCGGAGCATTCCTATCTGATTGGCAATGTCAGTGAAAACCCATGGTCCAGTATTTTCGTCAAGGACAAAGGAGAGCAGGGCAGTAAGCTAAATTGCTCATTACCAGTTACCTATATGCCATGCCAGGATGGTTATGAAAAATTATTTTTTGAAAAAGTGCTTCGTGGTTTGAAAGAATTATACGAAATCAGAAAAGAAATAAGTCTGGGAAATGAAAATAATGAGAACCTTTCTGATGAAGATTTCCTTAAGAAGCTCGTCGTATGGCTCCCGGGCAGCTGTGCGGAAACCAGGAAGGTAGAACGGGATGTTGAGCGTGTCTTTATCAAAATGAACTTGTCGTCCAGTATTATGACTCGATTAAAGCCATGGCTTCGTGGTTATGTCGATATGATACAAGATGAATTTGGTCGGGAACACTCTCCAAGAGTGTACATGATGATGCCACTACCTTCAGAAGATACCAGAGAGTATGCTCGTTGGATGCTACGTCTCACGAAGGATAGAAATGGCAATGACATATCATTCATGAACTTTACCAGTGAGCTTACCATGAATATGCTTCAGGAGAAGATTAAGGCAAGGATTAATGAAACCTCATCCTCCAAACCGGACTTTATGTTTATCGAGGGAGGGTATGGGTACAGGTCGGGGCATTTTCTACTGCATGATACGCCAGTCGTCAGAGTATGCAGTGGTTATGATGAGGGCTTTTTCAAAGCAATAGACCGCATTGGTTCTGTGGAAGATCTATCCTTGAAGTCAGTATCTGTCAGTATACCATATACTTCCCTTATCAACGGGGACTCCATCAGCAGGAGTTCTATGGAGTGCCTTAATGACCCCCATGGGAGATTCTATAGTGATCGATAATGCGGGGCATGTTGGATGATGGTTGTCTGATAAACACGGCTGCAGTACCTATGAAATATTTCCGGATGTAATATGGTGTTATGGCTACATCTATCCGTCAGAAGATTACGCTGTTTAATCTGCTACCAGCGATAGTGTTCTACAGTATCATTACGTTTGTTTTTCTATATTTTACCTTTCGGACTGCCTCTGAGGAAATCGGCAGAAGGCATCTCAATGAGACGTTGCGATATGCAGCATCCGTAGATACAAGAATGAGTAAAGTGATCCTGGCTGGCAAGGCCTTATCCCTGTCTGCCAGTGATATTTCTTATCATGACCTTTCTGCAAAAGTTATTTCAATATTCAGAGATATGCCCTATGTGAAATCGGTATCCATTGTCGATTTTGAAAAGAAAGGCGGGGTGTTGATAAAAAGTAAAGAGTCTGTTTACTTTGATTGGATGGTGAAGAAATTTGTTTCTGGAGATCAAGGCTCAGATTACTCCATTCCTGATCAAATCTATTTATCAATCAACAATAATTTAGAGTATGACTGGTATGTTAATACTGAATTAACCGGGCCGGTATTTTATACCAGCTTTCTGGTCAGGGTGTCGGATGATAACCATCGGACCCGCTTTCTAAGGCTCGATCTGGATGCCGCCAAACTGGTCAATATGCCGATAAACCTGGATTTTCGGGTTCGCCTGATTATTGCCGACCCTTTCGGACACATTGTGTACGCCAATGGCATATCGCTACTGAAGTACAGAACCATTGAAAAATTCTCACGGCTTGGGCCTTGTGAGGGCAGTGGTGAACTCTATTTTCCCTCAGATAATGGCGGTTCGTTCAGGCATTTACTTTACAGCCCGATTAAACCTTCCAGGCCTGATCAACCGTGCGGTTTTATGAAGGATGTTTTGCACAATGTTGTTAAGGAGGGCAGGCTGGTCAGTGTCCGTATTCTAACCAGGGGCAGCTACAAGTGGTCGGCAGCTGTGCCTGTTAAATCCACCGGTTGGTTTTTCAGCTATAGCATCATGGAAACTGACATCATGAAGCCGGTGTATAAACAGGCCTTTTTAAGCGCAAGCCTGATTGGTCTGGCCATGGTGTTAGCCATTATATGCTTATGGGGTGTGTCTGGCAGGATTACGCGTCCCCTGAATGAATTAAAGCGTGAAATGAATACCTTTGGTTTTCTGCCCAGTGACTCAAGTGATAATTTCCAGGATTCAAAGGATGAGGCGGTTAGCCTGAACCGGAGCTTTATCCGGTTAAAGGAACGACTGTTAAACCGGGAAGAAGCTTTGCAAAAAGCCCGGGCACAAAATATGGCCAGCCTTGTCCAGCAGCTAAGAGGACGTTATTTCTATTTTCATCTGGCCACTTCGGGGGATATTACCTATGTCAGTCCATCAATAACTTCAGTACTGGGTTTCGACGAAGACGAGTTTTCTGGAAAAATTCAGGGTTTCTTAACGGATTCGGTGATTAACGATACCTTCAGAAGCGTCCTGAAGCAGTTGCCAAAAGGGGTTTGGCAGGAAACATTTGAACTGGAATTTTTCCATAAAGACGGTTCCATACGCTGTATTGAAGTGGGTTGTGCGGGGCACGCCAATAAAAGCTCTCTCACCCAGAAAAACACCGGTCAACAGCTGGATAGCATTGAGTGTATGGGAAATGATATTACCCATCTTGTTCGTGATACGGAAAAATTCAAGGCATTGATAGCCGGTTCGCCGGATGCCATTGTTATCACCGATACGGCGGGTGTCATCACCCTGGTCAACCCCAGGGTCGAAGATCTCTTTCGTTATCATGAGTGTGATTTACTGGGCCTGCCATTAGCGCTGTTAATTGATCCTGAGTACCGGTCAGATCTGATGCTGCTGAAGGAGCTCGACTCCGATGACATCGATAGCCATTGCCTGGAGGCATGGCTTTCCCGTGGGGTTGATAAGTATGGCCATGGATTTCCAGTGGAAATATCCAGCAACGTGCTGACCACAGCCGATGGTTTGCTGATCTCCATCGTTTTTCGTGACATTACCCAGAGAAAACGGATCGAAGGCGAGCTGCTGAAGGCGAAAGAAACGGCCGAAAAGGCCAGTCAGGCAAAATCTTTATTCCTGTCACATATCAGCCATGAACTGAGAACCCCGCTTAATGGCGTCCTTGGCTATGCCCAGCTGCTGTTGGCTGACAGTGATGTTCCTGATAAATACCGGGAAAGTCTGTCATCCCTTGAGGCCTGTGGTTTGCATCTTTTGACCATGATTAATGACATTCTCGATATCACCAAGATTGAAAGCGGCATTGTGAGAACCCGGGTGGTGCCTTTTAATATCCAGGTGACGCTGGATATGGTGTTTGCCAATTTTCGCGAAACTGCGAAAGTCAAAGGCCTGAACTTGCTGCTGGATATTCTGCCCAATGTGGAGCTGGAGATCGTTGCTGATAATGTCAAACTGCGCCAGGTGTTGATCAATCTGGTTGGCAATGCCGTCAAGTTTACTGACTCTGGCAGTGTCTATCTAAAGGTGTTTGTCAAAGGTGAAAAGCTTCAATTTGAAGTCCTTGATAGTGGCGTGGGCATTGTCCCATCGGATTTGGCGCAGCTGTTTCAGCCATTCACCCAGCTAAAGAAAGGGCAGGAATGTGGCGGTGCCGGTTTGGGGCTGTCTATCAGTTATCGTCTGGTGGAAGCTATGGGGGGAGAGCTTCAGGCTGAGAGTGAACCAGGCAAAGGGAGTCGTTTTTATTTTAGTATTCCCTATCAGGTTAGCCACGGGGAAAGCAGAAACGTGTTAGCCGACTCGCCCCCGGGAAACGGCGGAGCTGATTTACAGCCAGAGCACTTTAATCAACATCAAATTCTGGTGGTTGACGATAGCATTAATAATAGAGATATGTTGGTAAAGGCGCTTAAGTCTAAGTCTTTTCATGTTGAGGCAGCAGAGGGAGGGTTGGAAGCGGTGGAAAAATGCAGAACCACTCGCTACGACCTTATTTTGATGGATCTTAGAATGCCCGGCCTGGATGGCTTTGATGCTGCCAGGGCGATTCACCGTATCGGCCGACACCCATCCATTAAGATTATGGCCGTATCTGCCAGTGTGTCAGAACAGGCGAGAGTACAAATTGCAGATTCCGGTTTTTGTGGTTTTATTGCCAAACCCGTGCGCTTTGATGAACTGTTTAATTGTATTTATGACCATTTGGAAAATGATAACGGCTTGTCTCCTGATTTGCCGCTCTCCGGCGTTTGTCAGAAGGAAATGGTCACTGCTTTGCAGCGCCTGCTTGAGATCGGTGACCTGAAAACACTGGAAGAAAAAGCCGAAGGGTGGTCTGTGCAGCCGGGTTATGGCAACGTCCCTGAAAAAGTTATTGAACTGTGTAAGCTGCTGGACGTTATGGGGCTGGAGACACTCTGTAACGCTTTAGTGGAACATTCTGGCTCATAGCTTCATTGTGAACTGTGCAAAAGCGTAGTTGGGGTTTCTGTCCTTCTGTAGGGTGTCTGTAAATCTGATTTGATCTCCCTCACTGACGTGTTATCAAACAGTTATTCTCGGGATAAGATTACCCGGCTTTGATTGACCTTTATCGGGTGGTTCTGATCCCCATTGTGGTTTTTGGTGTTATGATCAGTCCTTTTTCGACTTCATAATTGATGGGTAGAGAGGTTGTCGGTGGCAGAAAGCATGTCTCTATGGGCTCTGGTGGGTAACGCCAGTTGGATTGTGCTACTGGTATTATTGTTACTGGTAGCTGCATCGGTTGTTTCATGGATGATAATTTTCCAGCGGGGAATCCTGCTGAGAAATGCGCAGCAGGCTATGATTGCCTTTGAGGATCGTTTCTGGTCGGGAATGGATCTGATTCTGCTGTACAAGGAAGTGCAACAAAATGAACAACCCGGCTCAGGGGTGGAGCACATTTTTAAAGCCGGTTTTGCCGAGTTTACCCGCCTGCGAAACCAGGGGACTGTTGATCCTGATGCGGTTATGGAAGGTGCTCAGCGGGCCATGAGGGTGGCCATTTCCAGGGAGCAGGAGCGCCTGGAAGGGAACCTTCCCTTTCTTGCCAGTGTTGGATCTACCTGCCCTTATCTTGGTCTTTTTGGCACGGTTGTCGGTATTATGAACTCTTTCCGGGGGCTGGCGGTGGTTCAGCAGCCAACCCTGGCTTCGGTTGCACCGGGCATTGCCGAGGCTTTGCTGACCACTGCTGTCGGCCTGGTTGCCGCTATTCCGGCGGTTGTCGCCTATAACCGCTATGCTTCAAGGGTTGAAGCCCTGGTGTCCAATTACGAGATATTTGCGGATGAGTTTTCCAGTATCCTTCACCGTAAAGTTTACAGCCGGACATAAAGGGATCTTACCGAAATGTCACCGATGATAAGTGGGGCAAAGATAAGAAATCGTCGTAAACCCATGTCTGAAATAAACATGGTGCCGTTTATCGATATCATGATGGTGCTACTGGTCGCTTTTATGATCACTGCGCCCATGATGACCCAGGGCGTGAAAGTTGAGCTGCCCAAAACCAGTAGCGATAATATTGCCCAGCCAGAAGATAAAGAAGTCCTGGTCATCTCTATCAAGGCGGATGGCAGTTATTATATGGACGTCGGATCTGACCATGACAAAGCCGTGAATCTTTCGTCCCTGACAGAGAAAGTCAGCAAGGTCGTGAGTGCCAGACCCGGTATTCAAGTATTGATTCAAGGAGACACCAACGTTGCTTATGGATCAGTAGTTCAATTAATGGCTGGCCTGCAAAACTCAGGTATCAGTCATGTTGGGCTGGTCACTGATCCGGTGGCGGTTGGCATGGAAGAGCGGTAGATGAAGAGATGGTTTAATATTGCTTTTCCAGCCTTTATAGCGAGGGTGACCGAAGGTTATGGGTTTGCTGTAGCCCTCTCTCTGATGCTTCATCTCATGATGTTTGGTGTGCTTTTAGTCAACTGGAGTGCCGACGCCCATCCAAAAATAGCACCACCAGTGCCCATCAGCGCAGCATTGGTATCGTTGCCTGAACCGGCGGCAAAACCGCAAACCGTTAGGAAACCTGCGCAGAATCATATGGAACAAAAGCGCAAAGAAGAGGCAAAAAGGCGGGCGGAAGCCAAGAGAATAGCAGAGGCAAAGCGCAAAAAAGCGGAACAGCAGCGAAAGGAGCAGGAGCGGCAGAAAGCCCTGGCCTTGAAGCGGGAAGAGGAAAGAAAAAAAGATGAGCTTCGCAAAAAGGAAGAAGCTGCCCGGGAACGTCAGGAGCTGGAGAGGCGTCAGCGGGAAAAGGAGCAAAAGCGCAAAGAGCAGCAAGCGCTTGAGCAAGCCATGGCAATGGAACAGCAGGCTTTGGCAGCTGCTCAGCAGCTTGAGCATGACCAGCTGTTGCAAGCACAATATGCCGAGCTGATTAAAAGCCTGACCTCCCGTTATTGGAGCAGGCCTCCCAGTGCACGAAATAATATGGTGGCAGAAATTCGAATCAGTCTTTCTCCCTTTGGGGATGTGCTGGATATTACTATGCTGAAGTCCAGTGGTAATGATGAGTTTGATCGCTCCGTTATTCAGGCTATACGCCGAGCGTCGCCCTTTTCGGAGCTGAAGGATCTTGAGCGGCGAATTTTTGAACAACACTTCCGACGAATCACCTTCCGATTCAGGCCCGAGGATCTGGTTAAATGAGGCACTTATTCAAAACCTGTTTATTATTTTACTGTCTGCTCTGGGGAATGAGTGCTCAGGCAGAGCTTGTTATTGAGGTCACCCAGGGAAATGACCAGGCTGTGTCCATGGCAGTTTCCCCCTTCAGCTGGACAGGGGGGAAAGTGTTGCCGGAAGACCCGGCGGCAATCATTGATAACGATTTGAAACTCAGCGGCCTGTTCAAGGCGCTGCCAAGAACCAGTATGCTCAGCTTCCCGGCCAGTGAGCCGGAAGTTTATTATCGTGACTGGAGGTTGCTTGGGGCTTCTTACCTGGTAACAGGGCAGGTGACCCTCAGGGACAAAGCTTACACCATGAACTATCAGCTTTATGATGTTGTCAGGGGAAAGCGCATTGCCAAGGGGGGATTTACCGGAAACAGTGCCCAGCTTCGGGAGATGGCCCATCGCATCAGCGATGTTGTCTATGAAAAGATCACGGGCCTGAAGGGCGATTTTTCCACCCGGATTCTCTACGTAACCGCCCAGAGGCATGACGCTGAAAGAACCGATTACCAACTAAATTATGCCGATGCGGATGGTAAACGTAACAGGAAGGTGTTCAGCTCCAGCGAGCCTATTTTATCGCCCAGCTGGTCGCCAGATGGAACAAGGGTTACCTATGTCTCCTTCGAGCAGGGTCGCCCTGCCATTTATATGCAGGAACTGGCAACGGGCATTCGCAAGAAACTGACCGGTTTTAAAGGGCTGAATAACTCTCCGGTATGGGCACCGAACGGTAAATCCATTGCCATGGTGCTTTCCAAAGATGGTAATCCGGACATTTATATTCTTGACCTGGCAACGAATAAAATCAGTAATGTCTCGACTCACTACGCCATAGACACTGAACCAGACTGGATGCCAGATGGTAACAGTATCGTGTTTACCTCAAACCGGGGTGGGAGTCCTCAGGTCTATCAGCAGGAGGTCAGCCGTAAAAGTGATGGTGAATTTATCACAACAGGTAAGCCCCGTCGTCTAACCTTTGAAGGGCGGTTCAATGCCCGGGCCAAGGTCTTTCCCGATGGTAAGTCGCTGGCTCTGGTGCATAAAGGGGAGGGAGCCGCCGACTTTAATATCGCGGTGCTCGACCTGGATACCGATAGACTGCGGCTGCTGACGTCATCCAGACTGGAAGATTCTCCCAGTATTGCCCCGGGTGGGCGCAGACTGATCTATTCTGTACAGGGTGGCAAGAATGGCGAGCTGGGTATTGTTTCTGCTGATGGGCGGGTGAAACAGCGATTGCCTTCTGCCAAGGGTGATGTCCGGGAGCCTGCATGGGGCCCGGCTATTGAGCTCAGGTAACGTAAAGGCAGGGTGACCGTTCTACAGTCCTGTGAAGCAGAGCGTAGACAGTCACTTTTGCCCTGCCGATTTTCCGACTTGCTGCTATGCTCGTTTAAACTGCTTTTTTCCGGTAGCCCTTTCTCTGAGGAAACCTCATCATCCCTTGCTATTCGGGCTAGTCGGGTGACTTCAGTTCTGATAGTGTACTGCACAAATCTTTGTAATCCCGTAGAGAATGATTGGAGTTAAAAATGCAAATCGCCAATGTTGTTAAAGCGGCTTCTATGGCTGTAGCCGCTCTCTGGCTGGCAGGGTGTGCTTCCAAGAAAGAGCCAACCACAGCAGAAATCCAGCCGCCGGTTGTTACTGTTGAAGAAGAGGTGCTGGTTGAAGTTCAGCCTGTTCTGGATCCTGCAGTTCAGGCAGTGATTGACAGTGGTCGAATTGATGAGTCTCCGGAAGAGATTCAGGAGCTTCTGGAGAAAAACACCTATTTCTTCCCATTTGACAGCGCCAGGCTGGATAATGATGCATACAAGGCTCTGGATGTGCATGCTGCCTACCTGACTTCTGATATGGGTTACATGAAAAATATCGTCATTCAGGGTCATACTGATGAGCGTGGTACCCGCACTTACAACCTGGCCCTGGGTGAGCGTCGTGGCAAAGCGGTGATGGATTACCTGGCCGCTAAAGGTGTAGCAGCGAACCGTATTGAAGTGATCAGCTTTGGCTTTGAGAAGCCTCTGGATCCTGAGCACAGTGAAAGTGCGTGGTCTTTGAACCGTCGTGCGGTAATTGTTACTGAGTAAGCAATAATACCAGTCATATTCCTGATGCTCTCCCGGAAAGGGCTTGCTGACTTGCTGAAAAGCAGCCCGGTGAGAAAGCCTCCTGGAATATGACTGGTATCATTATTTCGTCCGGGGGATGAATGCGTAGAGGAAACACTAACCCAAAGCTGATGGCGATGCTGGCTTTTCCAGTGTTGCTTGCTGGTGCTCTGAATGGCGTGGCAATTGCCGCCGCCCCGGTGGAAGAACCCAGGCCTCTGGGGCTTTTAGCTGAATCTCAGACGGTTGTCAGTCAGATCTCAGATGATCCTGTTGTGATTTCATCCTCATCGGATAGCGATTCTGATTTCAATGGTACAGCACACCTGCTGAATACAATTGATCAGCTTCGACAGGAAATGATGGAAATGCGCGGGCAGCTGGAAGAGCAGGCCTTTCGCATTGAGCAACTGCAGCAGGAAGGTCGGGACAGGTATCTTGACCTTGATGATCGAATCTCTCGATTGAAAGATCAGTCCGGGAAAGTACCAGTACCCCCGGCCCCAGTTGCCAACTTAAAGCCACCAATAGTGAGCGCACCAGTGGCAGAGGCGGCAGACAAAAACAATCAATCGGCCTTGAAAGCCGAGGAAGCAGCTTACCAGTCGGCATTTGCCCTGATTCGCTCCAAACAGTTTGATAAAGCGAAAAACGCACTTCAGGAACAGCTGAAAACCTATCCTGAAGGCCGTTACGCAGACAATGCCCACTATTGGCTGGGTGAAGTTGATATGGCTCAAGGGCATTACGATGCCGCCAAAGTCTCCTTCCAGATCATTTTGAATGAGTTTCCAAAAAGTCCAAAAGTTCCGGATGCCAGCTATAAGCTTGGGCGAGTGCATGACTTGCTCGGCAATCAGAAAGAGGCAAAGAGACTCCTTGAACTGGTTGTTCAGCAATATCCTGATAGCTCGGCAGCCAGGCTTTCCGATACTTATTTGAGAACCATGGGCGATTCCTGAGATCTGATGGCAGTCATCCTCAATGCTGAGAATTACCGAGATATTTTACTCATTGCAGGGCGAGACCAGAACCACCGGGTTGCCTACGGTATTTGTGCGCTTAACCGGCTGTCCCCTCCGTTGTCGCTGGTGTGATACGGAGTATGCCTTTAAGGGGGGAGAGTTATTATCCGCTGAAGAAATCCTGCAGAGAGTATCAGAATATAACCCCGGATATGTCACCGTGACGGGAGGTGAGCCACTGGCCCAGAAAGCATGCCATGGGTTGCTGAGTCTTCTGGCTGACCAGGGTTATGAGGTTTCTCTTGAAACCAGTGGGGCAATCAGCCTCTCTGAGGTTGACGCCAGGGTGGTCAAGGTAATGGATTTGAAGCCTCCAGCCTCAGGCGAGTCCCATCGTAACCTGTATGAAAATATCGGTTTTCTGAACAGACAAGACCAGTTGAAATTTGTGATTGCTGATCGTGAGGATTATGAATGGTCTGTCTCCAAATTGATCCAATACGACCTGGCGAACAGGGTTTCCGATGTTCTTTTTTCTCCGGTCAGTGGCACCATGTCTGCCCGGGTATTGGCGGGTTGGATCCTTGAAGACAGGCTGCCGGTGAGATTTCAATTACAGCTTCACCGGATGATCTGGGGTGATCAGCCGGGTGTCTAGGAGGCTGTCCGAGAATAGCGCCCGTAGCGAGGATGGCAGAAAATTGAGGATAAAAATTCCGTTTTGTGAGGTGAATAGCGGGGCTATTTGCCGAACAAAACGGAATTTTTAGACCAATTTGCTGCCACCGCAGTAGGGCAGTCTATTCTCGGTCAGCCTCCTAGCCCGGATATTTCATAAAAAAGGTGTTGCAGATGAACAGAGCAGTAGTCCTATTATCCGGAGGTTTGGATTCGGCCACCGTTCTGGCAATGGCTTCAGAACAGGGGTTTGAATGTTACTCGGTCAGTTTTGATTATGGGCAACGCCATCGTGTTGAGCTTGAGGCTTCCCGCAAGGTGGCTGAGGCTCTGGGGGTTAGTGAACACAAGGTGTTAAAGCTGGGGTTGACTGATATAGGCGGTTCAGCGCTGACCGATGATGATATTGCAGTCCCGGATTTCGACGATCCCCTCAAGGAGGCCCAGAGCCAGGTTCCGGTCACTTATGTTCCTGCAAGGAATACGGTTTTTCTCTCTCTTGCCCTTGGTTGGGCAGAAGTACTGGGGGCTCGTGATATTTTTATTGGTGCCAATATCGTAGATTACTCGAATTATCCTGACTGTCGCCCGGAGTACCTGAAAGCATTTGAAGATATGGCGAATCTTGCCACACGGGCTGGTGTTGAAGGTGATCTTTTTCGGATCAGGGCACCACTGCTGAATTTAACCAAGTCTGAAATAATATCTGAAGGTGTCAGGCTGGGGGTGGATTATGGTATGACCGTCTCTTGCTACCAGGCCGATGAATACGGCGCAGCCTGCGGTGTTTGTGATAGTTGCTGTTACCGGCGAAAGGGGTTTCTTGAAGCAGGGGTCGAGGACCCGACGACTTATCGCATTGCGGTTTAACTCGAATCACTTGTAAAACGAATTCTGGCGCGTATAATTTCGCTGATTGGGTCGTTAGCTCAGTTGGTAGAGCAGTTGGCTTTTAACCAATTGGTCGTAGGTTCGAATCCTACACGACCCACCACTTCCTGCCAAACCCTCTTGTTTACCTCTTCACCATAATTATTAATAGTGCTGATGCTGTGTTAGAATACTTGCCACATTTTTTTTAGAAAATGGCGGTGTGAAAATAGTGCGGAGCTGGACTTCCTGCCATTGTGGGGATAGCGGCAACGTCATATTTTCGGCTTATGGCTGATTGAAAGAGGAAGTTGCAGACACTTACCTGCCATGAAACAGTTCATCCTGGAAGGGTAAAGTGCTTTGCCGGATGCAAGCTTTATGAATGCAGTGATAGACAGAGAGCTCGTTCAGGGCCATTTGCAGAAGGCTCCATTAGCGGTGGATCCGGTTGCGAAGGAAGCCAAAAAAAACAGAATCAAACAGCTCCTGAAAGAGAGGGGAGCGGTTCTGGTTGCCCACTATTATACAGATCCTGTCGTTCAGGAACTGGCTGATGAGACCGGTGGCTTTATTGCCGACTCATTGGAAATGGCACGCTTTGGTGCCCGGCACGATGCCAAAACGCTGATCGTGGCTGGTGTTCGTTTTATGGGGGAAACCGCTAAAATTCTCAGCCCGGAAAAGCGGGTTCTGATGCCGACCCTCGAAGCAGAGTGTTCCCTTGACCTGGGCTGCCCTGTAGAAGAATTTTCCGCTTTTTGTGATCAACACCCTGACCGGGAAGTTGTCGTCTATGCCAATACGTCTGCTGCCGTAAAAGCACGGGCAGACTGGGTAGTAACCTCCAGCTGTGCGCTTGATATCATCGAAGATCTTGATGCCCAGGGTAAAGCCATTATCTGGGGGCCGGATAAATACCTTGGCAGCTATATTCAAAAAAATACCGGTGCCGATATGCTGCTCTGGGACAGTAGCTGTATTGTCCATGAAGAGTTCAAGGCGAAAGGTATTGAAGACCTGAAACGTGTTTATCCTGATGCTGCCGTGCTGGTTCATCCGGAGTCCCCTGACTCAGTGGTTGAGATTGCTGATGTGGTGGGATCGACGAGTCAGTTATTGAAAGCTTCTCAGGACATGCCCAACAGCGCATTCATTGTGGCTACGGACCGTGGGATTTTCTATAAAATGCAGCAGGCTTCACCTGAGAAACGTTTTATAGAGGCTCCCACCGCAGGCAGTGGTGCCACGTGCCGCAGTTGTGCCCATTGCCCATGGATGGCAATGAATACCCTTGATGCTCTGCTGGAATGTCTGGAAGCTCCAGGTGACCTGAATGTCATTGAGGTCAGTGATGAGTTGCGGGGTAAGGCACTGAAGCCCTTACAACGCATGTTGGACTTTACAGCGGCCGGTTAACATTAATTATCTTCCCGGTTTCTGATCAGGTCGTCTGAGAATGGACGGCCTCCCGAGACAGTATTATAAGCTCTTCCCGTTTCTACCCATGTAATTTATCAAAGTGGCTTGTAAATTATGTGATTCAGCTTCCGACCCAGGTGTAAACCCTGCATAGAGTTCCAGCGGCGTACCTCCTTTATAGAAATAGAAAGATTTGTTAAGCAGGTGCTGCTTGAACATATAAAAAGTGTTGTGAGATTTTGTCTCTATGTACCAAAAAAATTTGTTAATGCTGGCTTTGCCTTTATACAAATTGCCACCATTGTCGATAAGTTTGAACATTGTCAGCTGGTGGCCCTCTAAAGCGGCAAAATGCATGGGAGTCGCTTTGCCATTCCGCCGACCGGTGCTTAGGTCTATCCTGGCGTTGCGTTTTATCAGATGGTCGATCATTTCCAGGTTGCCAGACCAGGCAGCCAGGTGGAGCAGCCGAATGCCGCCTGTAATGATTGGCTTATTGACATCTGGAACGGCACTGATCAGCATGCTGATAATATCGTTATTGCCTTGCTTAAAGGCCTTATAAAAATAGGAGCTGGCGATGTTATGATAAAATCTTTTGACATTGGCTCCAGCCGATAATAGTACCCTCATTGTATCGATATCTTCGATTTCCATGCTTTTCTGTAGCGCTGTCAGGCCATCCGGGTAAAGCAAGTCCAGGTAAAGTGAGTCCGGGTAAAGCGAATTCGGGCAAGGCGAGTCCGGGTTAGCTTTACCCTCTTTGCAGAGAATCTCTACTGATTTCGATTGTCTGTTCTTCACTGCCCAGTGTAGCGCTTCTTGTTTTTCTATTCTGGCATCGGGAAAAGTTGCACACAGATAAGATAAAACTCTCTTATTACCCGATATGGCCGCCCTTGCAAAAGGATTTAAGGCAGGATTTTCGCCTGCACCCGTTGTTGTCAGGCGCATAAACGTCGAAGAAGGCACAGCTTGTGCCAGATGGTTGATGACCTTTGCATTATCGTTTGAGCATGCCCGCAGGAATAACGACTGAAAATCCTCCACGCTGATTTCCTGTCCATCATCCAGAGGTAATTTGAATGGTAATTGGGGAAAGGGCAAGGATGATTCAGAGGCATTTTCAGACGTCGTGTCATCGTCATCTAAATCGATATCAAGGCAGGGCGTGTAGGCCGCCTCCCTGGCAAAAGGAGAAAGCCGGACAATTCTCTGGAAGAGGGTCTGGATAAAAGATTCATGGGGTTGGACGGTGGGGAGATTTCCTGTAGGTGTTGTTTCGCGAACGCGCTTACCGTTGAAATTGACTCGAATGGTCTCCGGGTGTGTTCCAGAGGGGGGATTCGAACCAGGATTGCTATCTGTTCTGCGGTTAGCTGTTCTGGGATTTAATGTAAAGCTAAACTCGAATGTATATGTCCTGTAGGTTGATGGATTAGTATAGGAGAACATGGGCATTATTAGAGTCCTTCTTAAATTATTTACCTGGTCAATGTTTATCTGACCGTTTAGATAGCAGATAGTTCCCGGGGATGACGTGAACCTGATAATTATTTTGAGGTCAAACGGCGTTTCATAGTCCAGCTACAGGGCTTTATTTTGAAAGCAGCAGCATCACACAATTCTCACCTAAAGCCTGCTACCGGCCTTGTGAAATGTTCTTAAATGTCAATTTCTGCAATTGCACCAATATTTCGGTGCCTCTCTCGCTGATCTGACGAAAACAGGGATCTGTGCTTTGCAGCTTCTCCCAGGAAAACGGGGTGGCCAGCCGGGTCATACTCAACGGCCAGGCCGGATGAGGGGGGGGTGAATGCTTAATGATGCTTTGGTGAAGATAATCCCGGGCTCGCAGACGTCGTAATGCTAACTTCTGGATAATGGGTTCAAGTACGCAATGCAAATTACTATCGGTATTCTTGTTTAGCAAAATCAGTTCACTTATCAGATGACTCCAAGTGTAGAGTTGGCAGAATTTTTTGTTGGCCTTTACTAAAAAATCAGAAACAGCCTGTTCTGTCGGGGATAAGGGCGCAGGAAGCTGTTGCCATAACGTCTTATAAGTTTCAAGCTCCAGGCAAAGGGCTGATGAAGCATATTGCTTTTTGTAAACTTCAGTCGCTTCCTTCAGTTTTTCTTTAAATTTCGTGAAGGCTAATAATGATTCTGGAGGTTCCAGCCTCTTCCGTGATTCGAGGGCTGTGGAAACCCAGAGAGCTGAATCATTGATCATTTCTCCCAGCTTTCTGTTGTTTTCCCGATGGATGATTTCAGTTACTTCACGATAGGATACAAACAAAGGGCCTGTTTTTTGCCTGTCATGGTGGTCGAGCACAAACGTCCGAACATAGGGGCAGGACCGATCCCTACTATTAGCCACCTTCGATCTGCTCTCATGCACCGGGTCCGCAATAAAATACATTTGGTGAGCCCTGACATTGCCCTCAGCATCAATCACCTGTACCAGTGGTTTGCCGCGATAGAGAGTATTCAAACAACCAGGGTCGTGCAGTCTCCAGCCGGACAGCTGGCCCTTTGTCAGATAAGTTCTGAGTATATTCTCATCCTCAATGGGGTTTTCGGTTTTTTTTTGGCGAACCTCGGTTGTCCTGGGCGAGGCAAAACGTGAGTTTTTCATACAAAAAGCGCAGGTTAGTCGTTCATCAAACTCTGTTACTTCCGGAGCTGCGGCCTGAGCTTGCAGCACGGCACCGTGTGCATGACAAGGATAGTTTCCGGAAAAAAACAGGCCTTCATCAACATAGTGGCTGAGCAGCTCGGGGTTCTCCAATAACAGGCGACATAACTCCGATTCACTGTGGTGCTCGGTAAAAGTCTGGTATCGCTCCTCCACGGTGTTGGGTAGTGAGTAGCGGCCAGGGTGCCAATGATTTTCATGATTGGTTATCGCTTTCTCTCCGGGAGAGGCGATCTCTTTATACCAACGTGCTTGATATTTGGCGCGTTTCTCGTTCGGGTCTGCCATGGCATCTACTCTGCGGGTTACATCGAGCCAGCTTCGTACAACCCAGATATCCCGCTCCTGGAGCGTCCTGATCATCTGATCCAAACCCGGCGGATAGCCACTGTGCTGATCAACAAGATAAAGACGCTTGCCAGGATTCAGCGGGATGACTGTGTAACCCGGACCATTACAGGTAAGAAGAAAAAAACCAACGGCATCTGACGCAAGTTTTGCCTCCAGATAATCTCCCGGTTGATTGTCATGGAGATTTGGCTTTTTTAGAGGTATCGGTTTATGTCTGGGGTCTTGCTCCAGTTTGGCACTGGCCGGACAGCTGGCAAAATTACCATGCTGGTCCATTAGATGGTGGATTTCCGGATCAGATTTCGGTACGCATCGAACGAGCATATTCGACCCCAGGCTCATACTTTAATAAACGTTAGTGGTCATTGCATAGACTTTTTTTTCATTGGATGGTTCCACACTCTTTGCCGTATAAATTCCAGAGTCTGGCGATAATATTGTCTAATTAACGGGTAAAGCTTTTGCAGCTATATTCGTGCGTCTTCCGGATGAAAAATATTGCATTTCTCTTTATCGGGGCAGAGATCGAACAGAGTTATATAACTTGAATTCATTATTTCATACTCGGAAATGAACTCCAGAGTTGTTAACGGTCAGAGGTTCTATGAACGATAAGATTGGTGATAATGCTAATTTTTTCCCTCACCACTGCGGTGGGACAATTCCGTGTCACAATGAGGCAGGAGAAAAAACTGCAGAGAGGGTTTCGGTTGTTCCCCCGGAACAGGTGTCGCCTTTATTGGCCTTACCAAATGAAACCCTGATTAAAATTGCTGACAACCTGAGTTTCGTTGATTGGAGAAGCCTGGATTTGACCAGCAGGCGGTTAAATACACTTTTTAACACCGAAGAACGGCTGAAAATCCTATTCGCTCGATATTATGGATCTCCCTCTGAAGCCTATAGAAGAATAATTGAAAACAGGGGTATACCTGCTGTTCCAAACAATGAAATCAAGAACCCTTTTTTACGACTTGCTCATGGAAGATACGTAAGCAATGAGTACCTGGCTTCCCTTGGAAATGATGCCTCGCAAACATGTGTGATGACGCTGTCTGGGCACACTGCCGAGGTGAGATCAGTCACGCAGTTAAACGATGGGCGGCTGGCTACCTGCTCTGCTGACAGGACCATAAAGATATGGGATCTGAGCATGCCCGATGGACAGCGATGTGTGAGGACGCTGACTGGACATACTGGCAGAGTGAACTCAGTTACGCAATTGCCTGATGGGCGGCTGGTTTCATGCTCTGATGACGAGACCGTAAAGGTGTGGGATCTGAACAAGCTTGATGAGGATCCATGCGTGGCGACGTTGAAAGGGCATTACCTCCACGTGCACTCAGTTACGCCATTGGCCGGTGGGTGGCTGGCTTCCTGCGCTACTGACAAAACCATAAAGGTGTGGGATCTGAGTAAGCCTGACGGGAAGCAATGCGTGGCGACGCTGCGTGGGCATACCAAGGGGGTGAGTTCGGTCACGCAATTGCCTAATGGGCTGCTGGCCTCCGGCGCTGGTGACCAAACCGTAAAGGTGTGGGATCTAAGCAAACTTGATGATGAGCCATGTGTGGCGACGCTCAGTGGGCATACCCGCTGGGTGGAATCTGTCGCGGCATTTGACGATGGGCTGATTGCCTCTTGCTCTCTTGACAAGACCGTAAAGGTTTGGGATCTCAGCAAGCCTGACGGGCAGCAATGCGTGGCGACGCTGAATGGGCATACCAACTGGGTGAGATCTGTCACGGTATTGGTTGATGGTCGGCTGGCTTCCTGTGCTGGTGACTATCACGATGACATACTTGGTGACGGCTCTGGTGACAAGAGCATAAAGGTGTGGGATCTGAGCATGCCCGATGGGCAGCAATGTGTGGCGTCGCTCACTGGGCATAACTATTGGGTGAACTCAGTCACGCAATTGACCAATGGGATGCTGGCTTCCTGCTCTGAAGACAGGACCGTAAGGGTGTGGGATATCAAGGGGGGGGGATGCTTGTCCAGGCTGAATGGGCGTGCTGACGGAGTGAACTTAGTCATGGCAATGGCCGATGTGCGGCGGGATTCCTGCTCCTCCCCCTCTAAGGAAGAAAAATCGTTGCCTGATAATAAAAAAAATACCAAAGGTATCTGAGTAAAAGTTGTCGTGTAGGGCCGCCAGTTCTCGGACAGCCTCCTGGAGTCCCTGAAATTTTTCAGGGCCAGGCAGGAGCGTCTTCTGGTTTAAATTGATTATGAATTTCTCATTTTCTGGCGATAGTTTTGCATATCCGTCAGCTTTTGCTGAAGTTTTGATTTGAGCGAGAAGTTATCTCCTGACATCTTTAATGCATACTGCAGGTGTCTGATAGCATCGTCCAGATTGCCATTCAGAAAGAAGTACTCAGCCCTTGACTGATGCAGGCCGACAATATCCTCTGCCAGCCCCTGAACTTCCGCCAGCTCAAACCAGATGTCCGGGTCGTCCGGGCGGAGGCGGCTGAGTTTCTGCAGCTCATCCCGGGCACTGGCATAATCCTGTTGTTGCAGCAGAATTTCTGCCCGAGTGGCCAGCAGCGGGTAGCTTTGTGGGTTGGTGTTCAGTGCCTGGTCGATGCGTTTAAGGCCCTGGCTGGCTTTTCCGGACCCGGCTTGTACCAGGGACTGGGTCATAATCAGGTAAGGGTTATCAGGGTATTGTTGCAGCAAAAGTTTTATCTGCTGCTCTGCTACCGTGAAGTTTCGGGTTTTCATGCTGGCCAGCACCAAACCATATCGAGTGGGAGCCAGGCTGGCTGCTGATGTGGCGGTTAATCCGGACTCTAATTCCTTGTTCAGCTGTCTGGCCATTTCATGATGGTTGTTGCTGTTCAGGACGGCAGCACGTACTCGCATGAATTGGTAGTTTTGTGAGCCTTTCATGGTTTTTAACTGCTGGTCTGACATCTGGTCAGCCCGGGCCCGGGAGTCTGCGATACGGTTTTCTGTCACCGGGTGTGTCAGCAGGAATTCCGGAGGACGGCTGCCGTAGCGGCTGGCTTTGTTCATTTGTTCAAAGATTTCAGGCATGGCCTGTGGGTCAAAGCCCGCCCTGGCAAGGGTGGTGATGCCGATATTATCCGCTTCCCGTTCAAACTGGCGACTGAAACGAAGCCGTGCACTTTGCATTCCTGCCACCGTTGAGGTCAGTGCTGCGGCACCGGCATCTCCCCCTGCGGTGGCCATGATCAGTATGGACCCAAGAATGGCGGCGGCATTGGGGATGCTTTTGTTCCGCGCCTCTTCAACATTGCGGGCGTAGTGACGCTGGCTCAAGTGTGCCAGTTCGTGTGCCAGAACGGCGGCAAACTGTGCTTCAGTTTCGGCATTGAGAAACAGGCCGGTGTTGACGCCAACGATGCCGCCCGGGGCAGCAAAAGCATTCAGGACCGGGCTGTCAATCACCAGTGGGACCAGCCGGTGATCTTGCAGTTGGCTGGCAGCGGCCAGTCGGAAGATAAGGTTTTCCAGGTAGTCTTTCAGTTGCGGGTCAGAAACTATGGGGGTTTGATTGCGCAGGGCTTTTAACCATGACCGTCCAAGCTCGTGCTCTTCCTGTTGGGAAATAATACCCGAAGTACTGTCACCAAGGATCGGCAGGTTGAGGTTGCTGCTCATGGTGACGCTGGAGTAGGTCGACAGTAAAGTGGTCAGTGCTGTGGCTAAGATAAATACTGACAAAAAGCCCGCTCGTTTCATAGAATATCCATACCCGTGTTTTCTACAGTACACTTTATCACGAATCTGTTTATGGTTGAGCAATATAAGTAGTCATAATAGTGGTTGTTCATAGACGGGATATTTCCTCTTTTAACCAGTTGCCCGCTAAAGTGCTTAAACAGTTTTGACGTTTACACTGTCGTTGATATTAATGTTAGGTATTTATACTGTTGCAGCCTGTAAAGAATGAGTCGTTATTATGGATGTTGATCAGGAGCTTGATCTTAAAGGTATGAACTGTCCACTGCCACTGCTGAAGGCCAAACAGGCACTCAGTCGATTGCAGTCAGGTCAGGTTATCAGAGTGTATGCGACGGATCCCGGTTCGGTCAGGGATTTTGCCAGCTTTGCTAATATCAGCGGGCATATCCTGCTGGCCAGTGAAGAAGAGCACGGCGTTTATATCCATACATTGCAGCATAAGTAGTAAGGGATTTGCGTTGAATAATGAATCTTGAGTCAGTTGAATAACTAACGGAGCATTTGATGCTGAATGTAATTAAGGGATGGCTGCACAGCTATCTCTCGGATCAGGAAGCGATTGTTCTTCTGATCCTATTGCTGGTTGGCTTTGTTGTTGTGCTGACCATGGGGAAAATGCTGGCACCGGCATTGGCCGCTTTGATTTTTGCGTTTCTGATGCAAGGTCTGGTGAACTGGCTTGAGCGGCAGCGAATGCCTCATCTTCTGGCCGTTAACCTGGTTTTTATCGGATTCCTTGCCGCGTTGTTGCTGGTGATTTTTGTGGTGGTGCCATTGGTTTGGGAACAGGTGACTCATCTGTTAAATGCCATGCCAGGCATGGTTCGTCAGGGGCAGGCGTTGCTGGTGAGTTTGCCTGATTTATACCCGGGCTTTGTTTCTGAGCACCAGGTTAGCCTGTTGGTCACAACCATTAATAAGCACCTGGCTGACTTTGGTCAGTGGGCATTGTCTTTTTCGCTGTCCAAGCTCCCCGGTATCGTTGCTCTTCTGGTCTACCTGATTCTGGTGCCTATCCTGGTTTTCTTTTTTCTCAAGGATAAAGAGGTTTTGCTGGGTTGGATGACCGGTATTCTCCCTCGCCGTCGCAGGTTGATTGACCAAGTTGCTGATGAGATGAATGACCAGATTGCCAACTATATCCGGGGGAAGGCGATAGAAATTGTTATTGTCGGGGGGGTCAGTTATGTGCTGTTTGCCCTGTTAGGGTTAAGCTATTCTGCGCTTCTGGCGGTGATAGTCGGTTTCTCGGTGGTTGTGCCCTATATCGGGGCGACTGTGGTGACGATTCCCGTTGCCTTAATTGGTTTTTTCCAATGGGGATTGGATGATCAGTTTGTTATTTTGATGGTGGGCTATGGGATCATTCAGGCGCTGGATGGTAATGTTCTGGTGCCGTTGCTTTTCTCTGAAGCGGTGAACCTTCATCCTGTTGCCATTATCATTGCCGTTCTGGTGTTTGGCGGCTTGTGGGGGTTCTGGGGGATCTTCTTTGCCATTCCCCTGGCAACCTTGTTAAAGGCGGTAATGAATGCCTGGCCGACAGTGGCGGATGTGGAGTTAAGTTAAAGACAACTGCTGAAAAAGCGGGCAAGGCCCACTTTTTCAGTTCGCAAGAGAACGTTTTTATTACTCCTTTTTATTACTCCTCTTCATTGCTGTTGTCACTGCTATCGGTCTGCGCCTGAGTGTCTACCATTTGTGCGGCCTGCAGAACATCTTCAACATGCCCTTTAATGCGAACCTTTCGCCACTCGTGTTGCAGTACACCATTACTGTCGATCAGGAAGGTGCTGCGTTCGATACCCATATACTCCTTGCCATACATCTGCTTTAACTTGATGACGTCAAACAATTTGCAGAGCGTTTCATCTTTATCTGAGATCAGCTCAAAAGGGAACTCGTATTTGGCCCGGAAGTTTTCATGAGCCTTGATGCCATCTTTGGATACGCCAAAGACCAGCGTGTCTGACTCTTGAAATTGGCTGTAATGATCTCTGAAGGCCTGTCCTTCACTGGTACAGCCAGGGGTATTGTCTTTTGGGTAGAAAAACAGGACGACTTTACGGCCTTTGAGTTCAGAGAGTTTGACCGTCGTGTCACTGGTCGCTTGGGCGGTAAAGTCAGGAACGGGTTGGCCCAGAGTTACGCTCATGTTTTATCCTTAGTCGCTCTCATTAGTCATTATTAATTTCAGGGGAGTTAGTTTAAACCATCACTGAAAAAAAGGCAGGCCTAAAAGGTATTCAAATATTTTAAGCTTTTTCTCTTATTCGACTTCAGTTTTTCAACAAAGTTCAACAAACAGCCAGGCCGGGATGGATTTCGGCCTTGTGAATGTAAAAGGGCGTTAGTAACATTACGCAAGATTCTGCCTTTAGGAGTGAACTGATGATTACCGGGAGCCTGGTGGCTATTGTTACCCCCATGTATGGCAATGGTGAGCTGGACTGGGAGAGTATGCATGCCCTTGTAGAGCATCATATTGACCAGGGGACGGATGGGATCGTGGTGGTGGGTACCACGGGTGAGTCAGCCACTCTGACGGTGCAGGAACATTGCGAAGCCATAAAACGGATGGTGGACCAGGTGAATGGCCGGATTCCCGTGATTGCCGGTACCGGGGCAAACTCAACCGCAGAGGCCGTCCACCTGACGGCGGAAGCCAAGGCATTGGGCGTGGATGCCTGTTTGCTGGTGACCCCTTATTACAACAAGCCGACTCAGGAAGGGCTTTACCTTCATTACAAAACGGTGGCTGAATCGGTGGCGATTCCCCAGATCCTCTATAATGTTCCCGGCCGAACGGCGGTGGATATGCTGCCGGAAACCATTGGTCGCCTGAGTCAGCTGGACAATATTGTCGGCGTTAAGGAAGCCACGGGCATTGTTGAGCGTGGCCAACAGATCCGGGCGTTGTGTGGTGAAGACTTTGCCATCTACTCCGGTGATGATGCTACCGGTATGGAGCTGATGCTCCAGGGGGCAAATGGCGTTATCTCAGTGGTCAATAATGTTGCACCAAAGATTATGCATGAATTGTGTGTTGCTGCCACGGCGGGCGATCGCAGTACAGCGGAAGCGCTTAATGCCCGGATTGAAGCATTGAGCAGTCAGCTCTTTCTGGAAGCCAATCCGATTCCAGTAAAATGGGCATTAAAGGAGATGGGGGTGATCAAGGACGGTATTCGTTTACCATTGACGCCCCTTTCGGAGTGTTATCACTCCGATGTTAGAAGTGCACTGCAAAAGGCGGGGTTGATTTGATGGTTCCGGGTCAAAGGATCAGTGAGTTGCAAAGGTATGCCCGGTTGGGCCTGTCTGTAGTGATCAGCGCATTGGTGCTGACAGGTTGTGCCAATCCTTTTGGCCAGCAGGGGTATCTGCGGGATCGTGCCGGAGACTACACCGAGGCGCAGACCGCTAAACCCATCATCTTGCCGGAGGGAACCCGGGCCAGGGAGCTGGGGGATATTCTGGTGATTCCAGAGGCTGGCCTGACTGACCAGAAACTGCCACGGGCGTTTGAAGTTCCAAGGCCTTCCCAGCGATTGATGTTGAAAGAAGGTGATCATTACAGCCTTGAACGCAATGGTAGCCAGGAATGGTTGTCCGTTGATCGTGAACCCGGTGAAGTGTGGCCCGGTGTGCTGGGCTACATTGAAAAGCTGGAGGAAGAGCAGGGTGTTGGCATTGCCAGCACAGAGTTTGCCAAAGGCGTTGTTGAAACCCGGTGGCAGGACTTTGGCAAGGATAAAGATCACGGTGTGATGTACCGGACATTCGGTAAGTTATTGGGTGCTGATGATCTTGAGCCGATGGAAGAACGCTTTCGCTTTGAGGTTCGCAATGGCCTGAAAGGCGGGACCACGGAGGTTTATGTCTATCATCAGGGACGGCCATTGGCTAAAAAAGGGAAACCGGCTCCGGTTCCTGAGAGCTGGGATAACCTGGGAGAGCCAAGCAGGCGGAAAGCGAATGATGTGCTGGCCGAGATGCTGGTTTACCTGGCACGGGATGATGTTCAGTCATCGGTTTCTCTCCAGGCTCAGGGGCTGGATATTGCTTCAGTCACGGAAGCGGGCCGCGATGGTAATGGTAATCCGGTGCTGACAGTACGTGGGCTGTCCTATGCCCGTGTCTGGGACTCTGTTGCCAATGCTATGGATAACGCTGGACTGAAGGTTGTTGATCGTAACCGTTCCGCCGGGCTCTTCTATCTTGCTGACAGTGTTCCACAACTGGATCAGGAGCAGCAGAAAAAGAGCTTCTGGTCAGGTTGGTTCAGTGATGATCAAGACACCGAAGTGTCTGATGAGCAGAAAACGCTGACGGTCAGGGTGAGTAATTACTCTGAGGCGGTTCAGCTTTCTGTAGAAAAGGATGTGAATACCTCAGCGCCTGCAGATGTCAGTCAGAGACTGCTCAAGGTGATTCAGGACAACCTTCAATAAATAAAGCAGGCGTAAGCCTGCTTTATTACATTTATCCTTGAACGCCCATTCTTGAACGAAAGTAAATTCTTTTGATGGTTATCTGGAATCGATCAAACCATACTCCTTATCCAGAATCTCAATAATCTCGGCCTTGGGGTTGTCAGAGAGTTTGAGAGGCTTTCCGGTAATCTTTTCAGCAATCGCTGTGTAGGTTCTGGAAAGGTCCATCAATGCGCTTTCCGGCAGTGCATGATCTCTGGCAAGGGCTTCCCGCTCCGGCATTCGCTCTTTATTCAGCAGGATATCAGGCTCAGGGAAGTGATTAAGCAGAAACTGCCGGAAGCTCTCTTTTGAATTTTCAATCACCTGACCTTGACGATACGCTTCACCGTCCCAAATCCTGGAGGAGTCCGGCGTGCCAACCTCATCCATATAAATCAGCTTTTCCTGTCCACGGGCATCGGTGACGTAACCAAACTCAAATTTGGTATCGACAAATATCTGGTCAAGGGCTGTCAGGGACCGGCTGATAACCGTGAAGCCTTCCTGAAGCAGGGTTTCGTAGCGGTCAATATCTTTTGGATGTCGGAAATTGAAAGCCCTGTAATTATCTTCCAGGTCCTTACGGGTAATATTGACGTCATCCGCTTCAGGCACTCCGGGAATGCCTGTTAATACGCCCTTGGTTGATGGGGTAATCAGTAGCCCCGGCAGTGGTTGATCTTTCTCCAGTCCTTCCGGAAGTCGTATACCGCAGAACTCGCGCTCACCTTTGCTGTAGGCCCGCCACATTGAGCCGGTAATATATTGACGGCCGATGGCTTCAATCATTACCGGTTGCGCTTTCTGGACAATCCAGACCAGTGGATGAGGAATAGCCAGGATATGGCTGTCCGCCAGGCCATGTTGCTTGAAGAGATTGAACCAATGGTTAGAGATCGCATTCAGCGCAGCACCTTTGCCGGGGACACCGTCCAGCCCCCCTTCACCATGCCAGATACAGTCAAAGGCACTGATTCGGTCAGAAATAACCATAATGGCCAGTGGTGCATCGGCAGCGACATCATAGCCTTGTTCGTTGATCAGCCGCCGGCTGTCAGCTTCACTAAGCCAGTAAACGGAGCGTACCTTGCCGGAGTGAATAGGGAGGTCGGTGCGAATCGGGAGATCGTTGTTAACGGCCAGGACCTTATCAGCAAGACTCATTGCGGCTACCTGTTCTGTATTCTGTTTGGTAATGTCGATTTATCACCCATGATGGTGATACAGCTCTACCCGGCGCAAGGGGTGACCGTGGAGGTACGGGTCGAAATCATAGCAAATAACCCATGTTCTCTGTACAGGAAAAAGAAGCAAAACAACTCAGCAGATCGGGAATCTGCCCAGAGCCTGGATCGGGTTCATTAATAACTGTTTGTTATTTAGACATCGTCCCGGAGTTTTCGGCAGATGGCTCATGGCTCTTGTTCGAGGGGGCTGGAAAAATTTTTTATGCACAAATGTCAAGCGATTGACGTGTATTTTTTTTTGCTGCCATAAGTGACTGATTTTGTAAGTACTTATTCTAAGTGCATGAAAAATAAAGAAAAAAAATAGATCAAAAAATAACCAGTTTAATAAAGGGGTAGTAAACATCGGTCTTTGTGACGGGTTGTGAGTGATCATCCACAAACTTATCCACAGATTCTGTGGGTAAAGTAATGTTGGCAGTACCGGATTTAGGCCTGGTTATACAAAGTACTGTTAATTCCAAGATATTCTTAAAGAAAAAGTTTGTGCTGCCGGGTCTATTCTCCGGTGGCTTGCAGCGAAGTGTTTAATCACATTGCTTCAGGCGAAACCTGAGCGTAAAAAAACAGCGGGTCAAAAATGCCGACAAAGGCCTTATCGTCAGTTGAAAGTACCATTATTATTCCCTCATCGTTTAGTGGTCATTTCAAGGTGACAAATGTGATGAATGAGCAAAGCTTCGTGGTGGATGTAACAGAAGCGAATATTCAGGAAGTGCTCCAGCAATCCGCCGATCATCCCGTGCTTCTTTATATAGGTATGCAGAGTGATCCGGCCTGCTCAGCGCAACTGGGTGTTCTGGAAGCGCTGGCTACCGCTTATCAGGGCAAGCTGATACTGGCGAAAGTGGCCGCAGAAACCGAGCAGATGCTGGCGCAGCAGCTGGTGAGTCAACTGCAGGTAAGAGCGTTACCCGGACAGGTGGTTTTGCACCAGGGAAGACCGGTTAAGGTGTTCAGTGGGCCCCAGTCAGAAGAGCAGCTGCGTGAAGTGCTGGATCCGTTGACCATGAGTCCGGCAGACATGATTCGTCAGCAGGTTGAAGCGCTGATGGCTGAAGGCGAAGCTGGCCAGGCTTTGGAGTTGCTGCAGAATATTTTGCAGGATGAGCCTGATAACCATGCCCTGCAAGTGTTGCAGGTGAACCTGCTGCTGGAGCTGGGACGTATCGACGAAGCCCGGCAGTTGATGGCGGTGCTCCCCGCAGATGCAGAAGGCATTGCCCAACCGAAAGCGAAACTGGCTTTCTACGAAATGGTTGTGGATGCCCCTGCCCGGAATGAATTGGAAGCCCGGCTGGCGGACAATGACAATGATCATGAGGCTCGCTACCAGCTGGCGATCCGATTGGTAATTGCTGACCAGAATGAAGAGGCGCTGGAGAATTTGCTGACGATTGTTCGTCGGGACCGTGAATTCCGTGAAGACGGTGCCAGGCTGCTGATGTTGCAGGTGTTTGATCAGCTGGGGCAGGGTAATCCAATCGCCAAGCGTTATCGCGGCAAGCTGTTTGGTTTAATGCACTGATTTTGTCTCACCAAATCTTGATCCTCCACTCGCATTCCCGGACTCAGTCTCCTGGAATGCTCGTGCTATCTTTTCTGAACTTTATATTGATCCTGTGGTCAAAAAAGTAAGAGAGCCATTTTTTCACCCGGACTGGTGTCGAGATAGCAGCTGAATCAGGAGGTCAATAATGAATTGTTTGTACGATGGAGCAGCTGCAATCGGCAGTGCTGTCGCTTACGTCCTGAAACAACCTTTGCGCCTGATCAGCTATTTTTGTGGCCGAGTTGTAGCGGGATTATCAGCAGTCAAAAAAAAACTGTTTGGCACCGTCGGGGAAAGTCAGCCATCCGCCACTGACCTGAGCCAACGGTCGGTTTCAATACCAATGGCTGGCCAGTCTCCTGTGACGGGCGAGCCATCGGTAATGGTCGAGAATACTGACCGCTCAAAACCTGCTGCCGGTCACGATGCTAATCTGAAGCCTGATCCCGGGTCACCGGTTAATTTCCCCCAGTGCATCAACATAGGGTTTCTGGGTGCCAGCAGCGGAGGGAAATCGGCTTTGATTAATCTTCTGCGTGATGTGGATGTTAATGCGACCGACGCAGCCCGGGAAACCGTTGTTCGCTCCAAGCAACGGGATACCAAGCGCTACCGGCTAAATAAGACACCTGTTTATTTGTGTGAACTACCAGAGATCAAGGCAGATTATAACCCGGAGGCAATGGCCAATCGTTCAGGCCTCCTCGCCTATGATGCGGTGATTGTTCCTCATTGTTTCAACACCGTACGTTCTGATGCTCTTGCTACTATGATAAGTCAGGTGAAAGAAGCGGGTATCCCACTCTATTTCGTTTACACCAAAATGGATAACGCTATTGCGAGTATTCGCAGTGAAGAAAGAAAGTCGAGTCCCTCTTTTTATCAGGATCTTGCTACCGGGGTTAAGGCGCAGATAAAGCGTAATTTCCAACACGCCATCGGATCAGATTTCAGCGATGACAATATTTTTATCAGCGGCTTCCCTTCCGACAGCAGAGAATTTGATGTGCCACAACTAAAACAGCTTCTCGGTAACGTCCAGAAGAGAGCAGGGAATGGTTGAGGGGTGGCGCTTTTGCTACGTGGCAGCGTTAGCTGTCGTCAAAACCAGCAGGCAATTCACAGGCAAAAATCATCAAGCGCACAGAGGGAAACTCTCTAACCGTCGTGCGCTTTTCAGGTCAACCGCTTAAACGGTCTCTTTTTCCGGGATTTCCACCGAGAAGCTGGCCACCTCCTGTCTTTCCAGTGCTTCTTCGCTTATTCCGCCAAGGTTTTCCACCAGTTCATCCAGCATTTGTTGCAGCGTCAGCGTCATGATGGCGAAGTCAGCGTCAAACTGTTCGGCCGCTGTTTCAGCGTTGACTTCATCAAGCTGTTCCTGAACGGAGTCGGTGAACTTCAGTTTGCGAATGACCAGGTCATCACCCAGCACAAAGCTCAGGGCATCATTCCAAATCAGCGCCATTTTGCTGACCTGCTTGCCTGCCTGAAGGTGAACCTCAACCTCTTCACCAATCAATTCCTGTTTACTGACTCTTACCTGTCCCCCTTCATCGCCGGGCTCACGCAGCTCACACTCATCACCGAGCACCAGCTTGTCAGGCATGGGGATCTCCTGGGCCAGCCAGCGTGTCATGGCATGGGATGGCATGTTTTTCAGTGGCGGGTTAATAATCGGCAGACTGCCAAGGCATTCACGCAGACAGGAAGTCAGCTCTTCAGCTTTCTTGAATGAAGAGGCATCCACCACCAGCCAGCCTTTTGCCGGATCAATATACGCAAAGGTGTTCTGGCTTCGGCTGAATGCTTTGGGCAGCAGTTCCATCAGTACATCGTCTTTTAATGCTTTTTTCTCTTTGCTGAAAACCTGGCGGTCCTGTTCTTGTTCAATCTGTTCAACTTTTTCTTCCAGTGCTTCATTGATCACGCTGGCGGGAAGAATTTTCTCTTCCTTGCGGGCAGTGATCATAACGAACCCATTGCCGGCATGGGTCAGCAGTTCACCCTGTTTGCCCAACGGAGGAACCCAGCCATAGGTGCTCATATCCTGACTGCCGCAGCTGCGAAAGCGTTTCTGGCGGAGTTGCTCTTCAAGATCGTCAACGGACGTTTTGAATGGCTGGGTAAACCGGTAAAAGATAAGATTTTTAAACCACATGATCGTTTCAGAATCCTGATTGGTCGGAAGTTTGGCCGCTTTCCATATTGTCCCATCCCTGTTGTCCCATATAGTCGGGCTGAACTTCCGGGTATGGGCTCAAGGCCGCGATGGAAAGGCACATGTTAACAAAACCTGACCGTAAATTAGTTATTGATGTTGATAAAGAAACAGAGGGTATAAAAAAAAGTTTTTAATAACTGTTGCGTATCAACAGGTTAGCTGCTTATAATTCGCCGCGTTGTTGAGAGGGGCTCTCGGGAAGCTTGAGAGAGCACAGCAAAGTTCTCAACAATCTCTTTGATTAAGATTCAGGGTGATTAGCTCAGCTGGGAGAGCATCTGCCTTACAAGCAGAGGGTCGGCGGTTCGATCCCGTCATCACCCACCAGCTAGAAACTAGTATCTAGAGATTAGAGACTAGACAGCGGACCGGTAGTTCAGTCGGTTAGAATGCCGGCCTGTCACGCCGGAGGTCGCGGGTTCGAGTCCCGTCCGGTCCGCCATTTCTATTGCGTTGTTGGTTTTTTTACAAGTCCTGAGTGGGGCTTGATATCGGGGAGAGTTCTGGTAAAGTCACCCTCCCTTAGTACTGGTGACAGTGCTGAGATGATTGGAAAAGTTTCAGCGGACCGGTAGTTCAGTCGGTTAGAATGCCGGCCTGTCACGCCGGAGGTCGCGGGTTCGAGTCCCGTCCGGTCCGCCATTTTATTCCTGCGTTGAGAAGCAGGTAAACAAAGTAAACAATTTGGGTGATTAGCTCAGCTGGGAGAGCATCTGCCTTACAAGCAGAGGGTCGGCGGTTCGATCCCGTCATCACCCACCAGCTAGAAACTAGTATCTAGAGACTAGAAACTAGATAGCGGACCGGTAGTTCAGTCGGTTAGAATGCCGGCCTGTCACGCCGGAGGTCGCGGGTTCGAGTCCCGTCCGGTCCGCCATTTTATTTCTGCGCTGAGAAGCAGGTAAACAGAGTAAACAATTTGGGTGATTAGCTCAGCTGGGAGAGCATCTGCCTTACAAGCAGAGGGTCGGCGGTTCGATCCCGTCATCACCCACCAGCTAGTATCTAGAGACTAGAAACTAGATAGCGGACCGGTAGTTCAGTTGGTTAGAATGCCGGCCTGTCACGCCGGAGGTCGCGGGTTCGAGTCCCGTCCGGTCCGCCATTTTATTCCTGCGCTGAGAAGCAGGTAAACAGATAAACAATTTGGGTGATTAGCTCAGCTGGGAGAGCATCTGCCTTACAAGCAGAGGGTCGGCGGTTCGATCCCGTCATCACCCACCAGCTAGAAACTAGTATCTTGAAGCTAGAGACTAGGTAGCGGACCGGTAGTTCAGTCGGTTAGAATGCCGGCCTGTCACGCCGGAGGTCGCGGGTTCGAGTCCCGTCCGGTCCGCCATATTTTCAAGCCCTTACGATACCTGTCGTAAGGGTTTTGTCGTTTATAGGCCCTGTAAACAAAGGGTTAAACGGATGATGCTGTGGTTTGTAGGCTTTCGTTTTTAAAGCTATTTTTCCCCGTTTTTCTGACTTTTCTCTCTCCTCTCTGAAAAACCGTGGTCCGAGCCCTTCGACGAACCACAGCGTTTAACTGTTTGATTATATTATGCTTTCGCTGTTGTTCAGAGTGTCGCGTTTTTGTGAGTTCGCGGCTGTTCCGGCGGTAGGGGCTCGGGACTGGATTCGAAACACTCGCTTTCCTATAAACGATAATTTTCGTCCTGACGTTTCACCCGATAGTTGTTTTTATTATGCTGCTCTTTTTGAAGCATATGTATCAAATGCTTTCATGAGGAAATTTATAATAATGAAGTGGATTGATGAGTTTTGTGACAGTGTTTGGTCGGCTTTA
This sequence comes from Thalassotalea sp. G20_0, assembly GCF_017744175.1. Taxonomy (NCBI): domain Bacteria; kingdom Pseudomonadati; phylum Pseudomonadota; class Gammaproteobacteria; order Alteromonadales; family Colwelliaceae; genus Thalassotalea; species Thalassotalea sp. G20_0. The sequence goes on from NZ_JAGHQV010000030.1 coordinate 79,274, forward strand.
TTTCTTTGTGGAATTATATTTCTAACAGGTATGCTCTTTGGAGCAGGGATAAACAGTCAAACGTTTATTATAACAGCCGGGAGTATTGGTTCTTTCTTGGCTGGGACAGGCACTATAGCTGCGCTGTATTTTGCAAAAATCACCATAGAGCTGTCTTTCACCACCCCTATCAGGAATAAACCGATTCGTAAGAAATGCCTAAAATTTGGATAATCGTCCACTGCTTTTCCTTCAAACCGACCACATGCTGTTCCTGATTATTGACCGTTAATACATTAATACCCTGAAAGCAGAAGAAGACCCATCTTGCTGTTGGATTCTGGCAGGGCTTCTTTTTCTGGCTTGGAAACACACGACTCTGCTTTTTCAGTTCGTGCCTTATTCTGTGCTGGATAGCAGCATAGACCATCAGGCAGAGTGTCATCACCATCAACAGCGCTTCAATGCGCTCCGGTTTTTTCAGATAGAGTGAAGAGACCAGAAAGTCCGGGCTTTTCAGGAAACGAAAGCCGCCTTCTACTTGTTGTTGCGACTTGTAGGTAGATAACAGCTCACCGGCATGCAGACGGTTCTGATCCAGCTCATTGGTGCTCAGGATAAAGTAGCCCAATGAGGCCTGTGCATGCTCCTTTTTCTCGCAGGCAACAAAACATACGCCATGGACAAAATATTCGAAGTGATCAGGTTTACTGTCTGACGGTGGACGCCCCTTGCCTGAATAGCAGCGTTTGCGGATAACTTCAGGTTCCGCTCCACTCTGGCAGAGCTTCGATTGTTTCTGCCATAAGGCAAAAGCCTGCAATGCATCGTCTTCGCAAAGAAAAGCCTTTTTACGCAGCTTTTCCAGATCACGAGCCTCTTTCAGTGACTGTTTCTCCATCTTTCTTATCAGCGATTTCTGCTCGCTCAGTCGACGCTTTTTATTGAGAAACAAGAACCATCGTTGTTGAACATCTCCATAGGTGGAAGGCACTTGTGCAAAGTAATAATCCTCGTAGCCTTCAACAGGCTTCAGCGATACAGCAGACGCTTTGCCGACCAGTTGCTTTGCATCCTTGATATTCAAAGGCACCCGGGAGATAAACCGCTGTTTTTGATCATCAAGCAACTGAAGGGTTTCAGCAACGTACAGGGCGGCATCAGCGACCAGGTAGCGGCTATTCAAAGCCGCCCTGAAACACGACAGATGGTTTTTGATAATCTCCTGAAAGCAGGTTTTATCGTTCACATTACCGCTGGCAGGCGCCATGAACACAGGAATACCGGCCTCATTCCCGGTCATTAACTGCAAGACCACCTGGTTCAGGTCAGGCCGGTGGTCGCGGCTGTAACCGCGACAGATATGGATGCACTTCAAGTCATCAGGGTCGTCATTACTGTTGTAGTCACCATCCACATGAAAGCTGGTGCCGTCCAGATTTAATGCCTTGCAGGGCAGCTTCAGATGATTAACGACCTTAACAGCAAGGTGCAGATACAAGTCACTGACGCCAGCGTCGTAAAGGCTGTCGAGGGCTCGCCCCAGTACCTTGTCGTTCAAATGTTCAGCCTGGATGCCTTCGTCAATGAGCCGATCGATCGGCCTGTCCTCATAACAATCAGGAAACATATACAGAGTCTGTCCTGTAAAGCCCAGCCCATTGATGATCATTGCGACCACAGCCTGTCCAATCGTGACATTACGTACATCGGAGTCATTGGTTATGCGCGCAGCAATATATTCGGCTATCTTTAGTTCCCGGCACATCGCAGCAACTAAGCCAAGGTGGTTCAGGCTTTTGAACTGGTATTGAAAAGGTGGCAAAACAATATCCCTGAATATCTGATCAGTCCTTTGACAACAGGTTTCAGGAAAATATCAATTGGTGTGGTGAAAGACAGACTTATACCTGAATCTTGCCATTAAGGTCGTCAACCATCTAAATCTGCCCTGCAAGGCATTAAACCTAGACGGCACCAGTCTTCATACAGACGGTGTCTATAACAGTAATGAAAACCCTGATGACTTGAACTGCATCCATATCTGCCGCGGCTACAGCCGTGACCACCGGCCTGACCTGAATCAGGTTGTCTTGCAGCTAATCACCGAAAATGAGGCGGGTATCCCCGTGTTTATGGCACCTGCGAGCGGTAATGTAAACGACAAGACTTGCTTTCAGGAAATTATCAAAAATCATTTGTCGTGTTTTAAGGCGGCTTTGAATAACCGTTATCTGGTCGCAGATGCAGCCATGTACGTTGCTAAAACCCTCCAGTTGCTTGATAAGCAAAAACAGCTGTTTATCTCCCGGGTGCCGCTGAATATCAAGGATGCCAGGGAGCTGGTCAGCAAAGCGCCTGCCATGGCACTGGAGCCTGTTGAAGGCTATGA
>NZ_JAGHQV010000310.1:0-834 GCF_017744175.1 Thalassotalea sp. G20_0
GCTAAATATCGGGAGCTATCATCATTAACAGATGATGATCTCCTCAAAGAAATGAGAGGTGCAAAGGCATCGTATGCAGGCTTTTTTGCTGACGTTATTAGTAGAAACCCTCAATGTAGGGAAAAAGAAGGTCTGCTGCCTGAGGCGCTCAAAGAGGCGTTTACAAAAATTGAAGAATGGGTATCTCTATGATTGCCTTATCGGAAGCTCAGAAATCTGTTGTTTATGCGGCTATTGGTAATGCAATGCAGGTATTGGCATCAGCCGGTTCAGGGAAAACAAGAGTTCTCACAGAACGCGTGCGCTACATACTTGAGCAAACCAGAAAAGACTGTGTTATTGCCTTAACCTTTACCAATAAAGCCGCTGACGAGATGCGGCAGAGACTCGACGATACAGAAGATGTTGAAGATCGGGCATGGGTGTCCACTATACATGCAGTTGCTCAAAGGGTGCTTGAGCAGTATGGACATACGATCGGTTTACCCGATGAACTGCATATTTATGAGCGCGACCAGGACCGGATGGAGGTGTTTCTTCAGTCCCTGCGTGATCATGGCGTCGATATTGATGAGTATCTTCAGGTTGAGGATACAAAAGAGCGCCGTAACCGCGAGCGGATAATGCAACGCTATATGGATGTCTTCTCAACCATTAAACGAGAGCTGGTTACTACTGAGGATGAAGTTTCAAATCTCTATCCAAGCGATGCTGAAAGAATCTGGAGGATATACCAAGACTATCAGGCAGCATTGCTGGACAGTGGCGGTATAGATTTTGATGATATTTTAATCAGGGCATATGAGGTATTACAGTCTCAGGAATGGGTGGGTG
>NZ_JAGHQV010000311.1:0-829 GCF_017744175.1 Thalassotalea sp. G20_0
AGAGCCCCTTCTTTGACGACAAGATCCATAACCTCACGAATACTGCCCGCCAGAATCGGCTTGACCGCCTCCAACTGATCACTCTGTTTAATGACCAGGTCAACGGTTTCATCAGCCAGGTTACCCAGCTGCTCTGCAACGGCCTGACGAGCATCATGCCAATGGTCCTGTTGATTTTGATGGTCAGTTGTCGTTTTCTTCACACCAGTGACAGCAAGATCTCCGGCTCTTTCCTCTGGCTTCTGAGCTTTCGCCGCCTGGCGCAGGTCAGCCACAACGCCTTGCTTATCGTCTGCCCCCTTTTCCATTGCAGTACTTAGGGCTTGCAACCGTCTATGGAGAAGCTGTTCCAGTTCCGGTAGGGCTTTGTCCATGCTTGCCCGGGTCAGTGCTTTTACATCCCCTGCAAGGTCGTATTTATGCTTGCTGACGCTGTTTACCAGCGCATCCACTCCGTAAGCGGCCAGTCTTTCCAGTACCTGACCTTTCTGAACCTGGTCCTGTACGAACGGCATCACGGCGTTTCTGAGCGCGGTGGATTCTGATGCCTGGTTTCCGAGTGCCGCCGCCTCGCCCGTCACGCCGGTCAGCAGTGGTTCTACAAGGGTATTTCCACGGCGAACCAGGATCTCCTTTACGACTTCCAGGTTCTGCTGCCCTGTTGCCTGGTCCACGGTTGTTAACCAACCAAGCCCGTAAGTCGCCAGGGTCTGCACCAGCGACTCCGCCTGTTCGGTTAACTTATCAATTACCCTGGACACGACCCGGGCATCACCGGCAAACAGGCCGTTCACCAGCTCACCTACCCATGCAGCACCGTCGTGTATCC
>NZ_JAGHQV010000312.1:0-828 GCF_017744175.1 Thalassotalea sp. G20_0
GTGCCTGCCATGCCTGACGGAGTCATTGACACATCGGTGGTATTGATCGACGAACTCAGCTCTGGTGAGAACGTAGCCGTCGTGTTCGATGACAATGCCTGAGTGCTTGCCATGCCTGACGGAGTCATTGACACATCGGTGGTATTGATCGACGAACTGAGTTCTGGAGAGAACGTAGCCGTCGTGTTGGATGACAGTGTCTGAGTACCTGCCATGCCTGACGGAGTCAGTGACACATCGGTGGTATTGATCGACGAACTGAGTTCCGGAGAGAACGGAGCCGTCGTGTTGGGTGACAGTGTCTGAGTACCTGCCATGCCTGACGGAGTCAGTGACACATCGGTGGTATTGATCGACGAACTGAGTTCCGGAGAGAACGGAGCCGTCGTGTTGGGTGACAGTGTCTGAGTGCTTGCCATGCCTGACGGAGTCAGTGACACATCGGTGGTATTGATCGACGAACTGAGTTCTGGAGAGAACGTAGCCGTCGTGTTGGCTGACAATGTCTGAGTACTTTCCATGCCTGACGGAGTCAGTGACACATCGGTGGTATTGATCGACGAACTCAGCTCTGGTGAGAACGGAGCCGTCGTGTTGGCTGACAGTGTCTGAGTGCCTGCCATGCCTGACGGAGTCATTGACACATCGGTGGTATTGATCAACGAACTCAACTCAGAAGAGAACGGAGCCGTCGTGTTGGGTGACAGTGTCTGAGTACCTGCCATGCCTGACGGAGTCAGTGACACATCGGTGGTATTCATTGACGAACTCAACTCAGGAGAGAACGGAGCCGTCGTGTTGGGTGACAGTGTCTGAGTGCTTGCCATG
>NZ_JAGHQV010000313.1:0-826 GCF_017744175.1 Thalassotalea sp. G20_0
CCCCCGCCCCACATTACTTTGCCCCCTCGATACTCCAGCCCCAATACCGGCATGTGATTCATTTCCCATTGTTATAACATGACAGTTAACCGCTGTAGTGTGGTTAACAGCAGTATCCTGGTATGATTTCCCACCCTGCGCTAAATCAGCCAGCGATAATCCAGCCCCAATACCGGCATGTGCTTTATTTCCCATTGTTTCAACATGACAGTAAACCGCTGTCGTGTGTTTAACAGTACTAGACTGCGATAATCCAGCCCCAATACCAGCCCCCCTATAACCACCAACTGCATCAGCTGTGTTGGTTTTCACCGTGCAGTTCAACGCTGTCGTGTCTGTAACCGTTCCTTCCCTAAGCTGATGTCCCACCCCAATACCGGCATTTGCTTCTTTTCCCATTGCTTCAACATGACAGCTCACCGCCATTGTGTTGTTAACCATTCCAGTTCTCGATAATCCCGCACCAATACCGGCATTTGCATAATTTCCCATTGCTTTAACATGACAGTCCACCGCCATTATGTTGGTAACGTTTCCACCGTCCGATGATCCCGCACCAATACCGGCAGCACCTGAGTTGGCGGAGGTTGTCACATTGCAGTTCAACGCAGTCATGTTAGTAATAGTTCCTCCGCCATCTACACTGCCCACGCCAATAGCTGCGTATACATCAGACGTGTTGGTAGCAACGTAAGCACCTTCAACCCAAATATTACTGATCGTAGCGTTGCCAGACATTTCGCAAGCCACTACCCCGGCCGATTCCGTTGAGGTTATGATGGCATCACTAAGGGTCAGGTTCTCGATGCGGCCCCCATCGGACAGG
>NZ_JAGHQV010000314.1:0-824 GCF_017744175.1 Thalassotalea sp. G20_0
TTTGGTTGCCCTTAAGTATTACTGCATCAAGTAAAGTTGACAATAAAGCTGCCTGAGTTTCCTTACTTCCCTCATTCATGTATTTATGAGGGGTAAAAACACCCGCTGAAGTAAATGAATGAAGCGTCGTCGTCAGGCTTCGCCATGGCCACCCGGACGTCGCTTTAAAATCGTTCAACAATGGTATCAGTTGCTGTTGTTCACTGTGATTTAATGGTCTTTTTGACCTTGATGTGTATTGTTTGATTGAACAGGCAAATTGACTGTGTTTTTTCCCGTTATAGCGATCACCATAATGAGTAGATATCCTCATCAGGTAATCCATTTTTTCTTGTGTGATAAGAGCATTAAAATCCTGAACAGGTTTTATTGAATGTCTTGATGGATGGTTAGCAGAGCAGGCGTCAGAAGCAGGATAAAATTCATGACGCTCCGGGATATAGGGAAGTGGCGTATTCGCCCGCCTGACTGTGCCATACCTGTATCGCACACTCCCGGAAGCACCGGTATGATCATCCGGTTGATTATAATCATTACCTGATGTTGTGCATGTCCAACTTATACCAGCACCGCTCTTGTCCATAATTATATTTCATTAATTCATGAAAATATAAAATGTAGACTACTCTACGGCATCACCGGACAGCAGTTTTTACTGGCTTTTTTCTCTTCCTTTTTCTCTTTTTTGGTTTCTTTGTTTGCTCTTCTAAATATTCTTCAGCGGTAAAATAACAGTCATCCGAAAATTGCGCTCCTTCATCAGCAGTAAAATATGCATCATCTACCACCCAGTCGCCGCTGCTAAGTGACACAGAGCCATGGGC
>NZ_JAGHQV010000315.1:0-813 GCF_017744175.1 Thalassotalea sp. G20_0
GCGAGGCCGGGCTTTTCCATGGATTTAATGCCCGGGAAATGGACACCACGGTCAAGGCCCTGTTGCAGGGTTCCTCCGGGGTGTCCGCACCGTTTCGGGATGTTCTCCGGGGTTTGGCCAGCTCTCTGGACAAGCAGATGAAGCAGATCACGCAGGAGCGCGTCAACGATGGTAACTATCAGCGAACACCCGGGCCGGATGAGCAATTGTTATCGGTGATACAAAATGCCACCGTCGCCGATAATGAGTTCACCTTGCCGTCGGGCTGGCTGGAACGCGGAGACGTTGAAGCGACCAACAAGATCATTCAGGATGAGCAGGCCCGTTTCCTTGCCAATATGGAGGTATTTGAAGACCGGCAGCGCTTCCCGGCTAATTACCAGAAGATCTTCCAGAACCCCACAGATTATGATGCCGTGTTTTACAATGACGATACCGTTCCCTGCCATTACAGCGAATCGGGACTGGACGACACGTCGGCACTGGCACCGCTGCTTTCCCGCCCTCCGGCTACGTCACCGTTCACCCTGACGGAGCGAAAACTGCTGAAGGGGTATGCCGAACAGGCCACGGCAATCTATGGCGACTATGCCCGCCAGACCGAGGCCATAAAGCAGCAGAACCAGGAGATGATGGCAGCCATACCCGCAGAGGAGTCAGACTCAATGACCTGGCCGGAAAAACGACAGGTGTGCTGCGTCAACCTGCTGGAGACACTGGAGAGGCAGTTCCGGGACAGCTTCCTGAACATGACCAGTACCGCGGGGCAGTACCTCCGCTATGATAACGATCAGGATGACCACCAACCCGGCG
>NZ_JAGHQV010000316.1:0-813 GCF_017744175.1 Thalassotalea sp. G20_0
ACACAGGCATTGCGATTCTCAACCCAGGGGATTCCGCGCATTATTTCCTGCACTCGTATGGAAGATGGCTATTTGCTTTTACCGCGGGGATGCCTTGATGAGCTAGCGGACTTACTCAAAGAACAGGGTTGTCAGCTCAGTATTGACGACAAAAGAAACATCGGGACTGAGCTGCATAACGTGAACTTTCAGGGGACGTTAAAAAAAGAGCAACAAAAAGCGGTCAAAGCAATGATGGCGCACGATGTTGGCGTACTTCATGCACCCACCGCTTTTGGCAAAACAGTTACGGCATTGGCTCTGGTTGCTGAACGTAGCGTGAATACGTTGGTTTTGGTGCACAGCCGCCAACTGATCGATCAGTGGAAAGAGCGGGCAGAAGCGTTTTTAAGTCTTGAAAAGGTAGGAGTCATTTCTGGCGGCAAGAAAAAACCAACAGGCGTCTTCGATATTGCTACCTACCAAAGCCTGATCAATAAAGGTGATAACCAGGTAAACCCTCTCATATTTGATTACGGACAGATCATTATTGATGAATGCCATCACCTGTCAGCACCGAGGTATGAGCTTTTACTGAATGAGGTGAGAAGCCGTTATGTTCTGGGCATCACGGCTACGCCACATCGACAAGATGGGCATCAACCCATTATTCATATGCAAGCCGGTCCGGTTCGCCATAAGGCTCAGGAAAAACAACGTGATTACCTGCGTACAGTGATCTTCAGAGACACAGGCTTACTTCCTCCATCTGAATGGGCTGAGAACAAACCCCATATCAGTGACGTTTATCGATGGCTTGCCAATTCAGAACAG
>NZ_JAGHQV010000317.1:0-805 GCF_017744175.1 Thalassotalea sp. G20_0
ACGACAAGCTGGAATGGTTGAGCTGAGTCGAGTGAAACACCATGACCCAGAGACGGGATGAAATTTGGCAAGTGGCCAGTAAATCAGTCACAATTTGAGAATTGCGGTAGCATAACAACCACCTTGTGATGGTCTGAAATAACCGCACCCCAGCTGAGCACATCCACTACTTATTGTGGCTGCTCCCTCCAATACATCAAACTTTATATGGTCAGGCTTTAGTATTATAGTGACGACTATCACGATTATTCCTTCAAATTTATCCTTTCCCACATCAAATGAAGAAACACTTCTGGATAGCGCGCTACAAGCAGGTGTGACATTGAATTACAGCTGTAAATCCGGTGCGTGTGGCGTTTGCAAAGCCAAAGTGGTCAGTGGTGAGGTTACTTCAGAGGGAGGAAATATTTCGCTATCTTCCGATGAGAAAGACCAGGGCATTGTCTTGACTTGCTGTAGTCGTGCTCTCACTGACTGCACGCTGGAAGCGGATTATTTACCTGAACTTGCTCGTCTATCCCGCAAAATCGTCCCGGCAAAAGTGTCCTCTGTCTATTACCCCAAGGAAGATGTGGCGGTCATTCACTTCCGACTACCACCCAACATCACTTTTGAATATCTGCCAGGACAATACGTTGATTTGAATTATGGTGGCGTAATTCGCAGTTATTCCATTGCCAACAATAACATTCAGGATGGTATTGAGCTGCATATTCGCAGGGTTATGGGAGGGGAAATAAGTGAAAAAATCTTCCCATCTTTACCAGAAAACACCCTAATGAGAATAGACGGGCCGCTGGGCACC
>NZ_JAGHQV010000318.1:0-802 GCF_017744175.1 Thalassotalea sp. G20_0
GTCGATTGGTGCATTTTCTCCAGACCTTTCACTTGCGCTGACATCTAGCTGCTGATTGTCTTCTAATGCGGTGCTACCACCGGAGACTTCTGGCTGCGGATTTTCGTCTGGTGAGGTGCCATCATCAAAGACCTCTGGCTCCGGATTTTCGTTTAATACGGTACTATCGCCGGAGACCTCTGGCTGCGGATTTTCGTCTAGTGCGGTACTATCACCGGGGACCGTTGGCTCAGCAAACAACTCTTCGATGCCATCAAGCTCACTGTAATCCTCCTCGGCTGATGTTTGCTCAGTCAATTTCGCTTCGGTCTGGGGCGACTCAGTATCAACATCTGTTTGGTCATCGCCAACCGTGGTTGTATCACTGTCGATTGGTGCATTTTCTCCAGACCTTTCACTTGCGCTGACATCTAGCTGCTGATTGTCTTCTAATGCGGTGCTACCACCGGAGACTTCTGGCTGCGGATTTTCGTCTGGTGAGGTGCCATCATCAGGGACCTCTGGCTCAGGATTTTCGTTTAATACGGTACTATCGCCGGAGACCTCTGGCTCAGGATTTTCGTCTAGTGCGGTACTATCACCGGGGACCTCTGGCTCAGAAAACAACTTTTCGATGCCATCAAGCTCACTGTAATCTTCCTCCTGATTGTCGTCTAATGCGGTACTATCACCGGGGACCTCTGGCTCAGCAAACAACTCTTCGATGCCATCAAGCTCACTGTAATCCTCCTCAACTGATGTTTGCTCAGTCGATTTTGCTTTGGTCTCGATCGTTTGAGTATCATCCTCGTTCTCAATTGAC
>NZ_JAGHQV010000319.1:0-801 GCF_017744175.1 Thalassotalea sp. G20_0
TGATGGTGGGCACTCTGGGGAGACTGCCGGTGACAAACCGGAGGAAGGTGGGGACGACGTCAAGTCATCATGGCCCTTACGGCCAGGGCTACACACGTGCTACAATGGTGCATACAGACGGTTGCCAAGCCGCGAGGTGGAGCTAATCTGAGAAAGTGCATCGTAGTCCGGATTGGAGTCTGCAACTCGACTCCATGAAGTCGGAATCGCTAGTAATCGTGAATCAGAATGTCACGGTGAATACGTTCCCGGGCCTTGTACACACCGCCCGTCACACCATGGGAGTGGGTTGCTCCAGAAGTAGTTAGTCTAACCCTCGGGAGGACGATTACCACGGAGTGATTCATGACTGGGGTGAAGTCGTAACAAGGTAGCCCTAGGGGAACCTGGGGCTGGATCACCTCCTTAAACGAAAACCGACGTCCATAAGCGTTCACACGAATTGTTTGATAATCAGTTGTCAGTTGGCATCAGCCAGTGGGCAGTTGATTTTCTTTGTTCTTTAACAATGTGGAATCCAAATTAAGCTGAATGAAATTCATCAATTTAATTAATTTAAATTGGTTGATTGAATTCTTGCTGAGACACTCTCAAGTTTTGATTGGAAACAATCATAGCTAATGTGTATGGCGATGAATTTCGACAGAAATTCATTTGATCGTTAAAGGTAGTTGTATTGACTGACCTCTAACGATTTACGAAAGTAAATCGTTTTGGGTTATATGGTCAAGTGACTAAGCGTACACGGTGGATGCCTTGGCAGTCAGAGGCGATGAAGGACGTGGTAATCTGCGATAAGCT
>NZ_JAGHQV010000031.1:0-77178 GCF_017744175.1 Thalassotalea sp. G20_0
AAATTGGGCTTGTTTCATTGAAAGACTTATGGATCAGGTTTCACCATCATTGTTGAACCGCCCGGTGCGGACCCGCATGCCGGGTGCTGTGGGGAGGGTTGGAGAAAGACCAGCCCTTACCCGATTTTGACGCCAGCGAATACCGATGATCGTAAGCCAGTACCCGATCTCGTTGGAGAGCTGGCAGGCTGGCTTTATGGCGATAAAGGCTATATCTCAGAGAAGTTAGTTGCCTGGCTAAAAGAAAAAGGGCTGAACCTGGTAACGAAGGTCCGGAAGAATATGAAGCCAAAGGCGCTAAAAGCCTTTGATAAAGCGATGCTGCGAAAACGAGCAGTGATTGAAAGTGTGAATGATCAATTGAAAAATATTTCTCAGATAGAGCACACTCGGCACCATTCAACTTTGCGGTAAATCTGATAGCAGGGCTGATTGCTTATACCCGTCAACCCAAGAAGCCCCATATTGATATAACAGTGCTGACTGAAGGGGTTTCTATGGCTTTATGAGCGACGAACTCACGTTATCTATTGTCATGCCCGTTTGCCCTGAATCTTATTGATATCAACTGCATTTATTCTATCAGCATATATCAACTGACGGCTCGGCTCTCTCTGAAGATCGCCGCCCGCTTACCTGAAAAGGTCGCGACCCGCTTCCCGCCGCCCGCTACCCGTAAAAGCACAAGCAAATCTTTTTCGGGGAGCGGGCAGCGCCTTAAGGTAGGCCTTAAGAAGCTCCTGAATAATAACCGGTGGAGTCGTAATACCCCTGGTTGTATCCGTAAGTATCTTTGGCTTTCGGGTTGATCTTGTTCAACACCGCGCCAGTAACAGGTGCCCGGGCCTGCAGCAGTCGGCCAACGGCAGTGCTGACGGCGCTGGATTGCATACGACCGGCTTCCACCACATAGACCAGTCCGTCGCAGTGGCGGGAGACCATCAGCACATCGCTGACGTTCTGTACCGGTGGGCAGTCCAGCACCACATAGTCATAATGCTCCCGCAGTTTTTTCAGCAGGGCAGAGAACCGTTCGGACGACAGCAGCTCCTGTGGGTTGGGTGGCACCAGGCCACAGGGGATTACATCAATGCCTTCCAGCTTATGCACGGCATCATTGACGTTTGCAGTACCGGCCAGCAGGTTGGCCAGCCCAACAGAGCCTCCTTTAATGTGGAAGTTCTTACCCACCACCGGGCGGCGCAGGTCACAGTCCACCAGCAGGGTTTTGCCCAGCTGCCCCAGTGCCAGCGCCAGGTTCGATGCAGTCGAAGATTTGCCCTCGCCGGGTACCGTGGAGGTAACCGCAAACAGCCGGTGCTGCTGATCCATGGCGGTCAGGTTAATGCTGGTCCGGATGGTGCGTACCGCTTCTCCAAAGGCGTGCTGGCTTTTGTCGTTAAACAGGCTAAAGACATGGTCATGCAGGCTTTTATCCGTGAGCTTCGGCAGTACACCAAGTACCGGCAGGTTGAGCTTCTCTTCCACATCTTTGGTGGTGCGGATGGTGTTGTTGAGCATTTCCAGCAGGAAGGCGATACCGCAGGAGATCATCAACCCAAGCAGCGCTGCGATGGCAATAATCAGCTTCTTCTTGGGCTTGACCGGAATCTCTGGAACAAACGCTTTATCCACAATACGGGCATTGGCGGTTTGCAGGTCACTGGTGGCCGAGGTTTCCTGGATACGTTTAAAGAAAGCATCGTACAGGTCTTTGTTGGTCTGTACTTCACGCTCTAAAGCCCGCAGACGGAATTGCTTGCGGTTGATCTCCTGCACTTTGGCTTTCACCACGTTCACGGCAGCCTGCAGGCTCTTTTCGTTGGCCTTGTCGATTTCGTACTCCCGCTCAACCCCTTCCACAATATTGCGGATTTGCATATTGAGGTTTTCACCAATACTTTCCAGCTCGGAGCGGGCAGAGATCATCTTTGGGTGTTTCGGTCCGTAGCGGCGGGACAGTTCCAATACCTGTCGTTCGAGTTTGGACTCATCGCTTTTCAGATCCTGAATCAGCGGGTGCTGTAACACGGCCTGCAAGGTCTGGTTGTCGCCTTTTCGCAGATGACCGGAGCGGATTTGCTTATAGATGTTTTCAGAGACAGTGAGCTTGTTGCGCACCTGCACCAGGGACTCGGTCAGGGCTTTCAGTTCGTTGCTGGAGACGGTAAGCACCCCTTCAATATCGATCAGCTGCTCTTCTTCCCGATAGTCCTGAAGTTCTTGCTCGGCTACTTTCAGTTTTTCAGACAGTTCGCCCAGTCGACCCTGCATCCAGTCGGTGGCGTTCAGCGTCAACGACAGTTTCGACTCCATATAGGATTCGATATAAGCATTGGCAATGGCGTTGGCGATTTTTGCAGCCAGTTGCGGGTTTTCTGATTCCGCGTGAATTTTCACGATCTGGGTTTTACGCACCGGCTCAATGCTGACGTGGCTGCTCAACACATTGATGGTGTCCCGCATAATAATCGCCGCATCATCCCCTTCCTGCGGTGTTTCCAGACCAAACCAGCCCCGCCAGTTCAATAGCCCGGCGTACCATGGCGCTTCTCGCAGCGTGGTGTTGAATTCCGGGTTGTTCAGCAGGTTCAGTTTGTTGACCACTTTTTCCAGCACACCACGGGATTTCAGCACCTCAAACTGGGTGTTCAGATAGCTGTCGTTACCCCCTTCGATGCCATAGATCTCTTCAATGGAGACCACCTTGGCCTGTTCCTGCTCAATCTGCAGGGTGGCCGTAGCCTGGTAGATGGGCGTCATGGAGAACACCACCAGTATGGCCACCAGAGTGACAGCAGCGGTAAAACCGGCAATGGCCCAGCGATGGCTGTTCAGTACATGAAAGATCTGTCGCAGATCGATGATGTCGTCACCCGGCAAGGCAGGAGCCCGAGTGGGTGGCGATATGGGTTTGGTTTCTGTATTCATGGGGTTGTATAACCATTTAAAGCGGCTGTTCAGGAGCAGCACTAAAAACCAGGGTGATAAATCAGAAGAAGCTCTCGCTGATCACGATAATATCGCCGGGGAAGACGGAGTCGTTCAGAGACAGTTCCCGCTCCTTTGGCTGGCCATTTTCTTCACGGGTGACCGTAATGCCGCGCTTAGAGGCACGCTGGGTAAAGCCTCCCGCCAGCGCCACCGCCTTTTCCAGGGTAAGGCCAGGCTCAAACTGGAAACCGCCGGGAGATTTAACCTCTCCGCTGACGAAAAATTTTCGATACTCGACGATGCCAACACTGACTCTCGGGTCAATAAAATAGCCTTGCTTCAGCCGTTTGGTGATCATCTGCTCCAGCTGGCCTACTGTTAAGCCTTTGGCTTTAAACTCACCCAGAAACGGATAGGAGACGGTACCGGCATCGCTGAGGATCAGTTGCTTGTCCATATCCTCCTCGCCGTAGACCGAGATATTGATTTTATCACCGGACCCCAGCTCGTAGCGGGAGAGGCTCATGGGTTCGGCGGCGGACAAATAGCCACTGAAGATAAGCAGCGCAAGCAGCAGGCCTTTCTTCAGGCTTGAAAATGGGTTGAGCAAAACGGATTTCATCATTAAGACCTGGTTGATGTTGCGTCTCGGAGTAATCTTCAATGGCCCTGAACGTCTTCTACTCGCAGGGGTTTCCGGAAATGGATAAAAAAACAGGCCGGATTTTACACCAGCCTGTGGAAGATAAAAAACCTTTGACGTCTTTTATGCCTGTGGGTTTGCAGCCCTGTTAGAGTGCAATAGTGCCTGTCAGCATGTACGCACCGCGCTTATAGCTGTCGGCACCACCGTTAACCACTTTGTTGCTTTCGTCACGATCCGTGTGGTCGTAAGCCAGAGAAACAGTGGCGTTTCGCATCACGTTCCAGTCAACAGACAGGCCAAACCGGTTGATGGTACGGTCTTTCTGTACCACACCGGAAGCGTTTTCAATGTCTTCTTTAGTGAAGCTGTAGTTGGCATTCGTGGCAATTTTAGCGGTCCACTTGTGATTCCAGTTCAGGGAATAAGTCGAGCCGTCGGTAAACAGTGGATTGGTTGCACTTGGGTCTTCAGAGTCAAAACCGTAGTCGCGGCTGGTGCTCAGCTGGACTACTGAGTGCTCTAATGGCATATAGCTCACACCCACTTCCCAGCCGGTTGAGCTGTCTTTATCGACATTGGCGGCTTTGCTGTCGCGCTCACGTCTACCCAGTTTGGCATATCCGGTGGTTTTGCCGGTGGCTTCCCAGTTCAGACCGACCAGGTAGCTGATGACATCATAGCCATCCTGACCGGTTGCCGTGTAATCCAGTTCACGATTTTTGATTTCAATCAGGGCGTCGGTCTTTGGCATGAAACGGTAGTAAGCCGTGGCACCGTATTCAGTGGTTTTACGGTTGTTGCCTTCGGCGGAGCCATTGGTTTCCTGGTACTTCTGCTTGTTGTAATTACCAAACAGATCCACACGGAACATCGCTTCCATACTGCCGAAACCGTATTTCAGGCCACCTTTAGTGCGGGTGTATTCTGGTGCTTCTTTATCAATTGCCCCATTGATGGTGGAGCCAGCATCGTGATAACGACCAAAATCGAAGTCTGCATCTAAACGGTTGCGGCTGTTGATGTCTTCGTGAATCTTTCCAGTCAGGCCGTAGTCGATGTAGTTGGCATCAGACTCGCTGGAGAACGAGGTGTTTTTGGCGGCCAGCGTGGCCTCATAGGTGCTCATGCCTTTTTGCGCTTTGAAAGCAGCAGAGGCATCCAGCTTATAGACCGCAGAGCCTTTGTTGGCCAGTTCACCGTTGCCTTCACGGTATACGTTGTCATCGTAGCCCAGACCAAGGGTTGCCATCGGGGTCATTTCGACGGGGCCGAGGTTAATGTGACCAGCGTCTTCTACCCCGGTTCCTGCTGTGGCACTTACCGCATAACCAGCCAATGCTACCGCTAATGCCAGTCGATTAAAATTCAAGCCCTTCATTAATTCTATTACCCTGTAGTCCAGTGATGACTGCCGATAGTGGCATATATAATGTCTGGTAAGGTCACACAGTGTGGCACCAACGGCCAAACCGTACTTTTACTAAGGAACAGGTTATATAGCGAACCCTGCCCACTATGCGACACGGATTGTATTATAAAGATCATGTCAATATAATTTCCAGCTGGTATTGTACGACGTTACAAGTTTTTGAAAACTCGTCAAACCAGCATCATTTATAGAAAGGCAATACTGGCAATTAGGTAACCCCTTGGTATGGCCTGCTCCTGGCTCGATTGAAATCGGAAGGACCTTCATGAAAAAACAATTTATTGCAGCCGCCGTTCTGGCAATGTCTGCAATGACAGGGGTGGCCCAGGCGGACCTGGCCACCGATCTCACCCTTATGCCTGCCGGCGAGGCACTGGCCAAGGCGGTTCAGACTCAGGGTGTATCTGTCGAATCCCTGATTGCTGATGCAGCAGCACAGCTGGCCAATAACCCTCAACTGCTGAATGCCCTGGTGAGCGAAGCCGTTAGAGCCTACCCGGACCAGGCACCTCAGATCGTCTATGCTGCGGTACAGGCGGCACCGGCTCAGAAAGCTACCATTACCCGCGCTGCTACGGCACAGCTGGCTAATGATCCGGTTGCGCAGCAGGCCGTTCAGCAGGCAGCAGACGTTGCCGAACAGCAGGTTGTCCAGGGTGGCGATACTGGCAGTAGTACAGAGACTGTCGCCGAACAGGGCGAGTTTGAAGCGGAAAATACCGAAGTTGAGGCTCCGGCTCCTGAGGCATCAACACCTCCACCGCCTCCCCCACCAGCATCTGGTGGTTCTAACGATAAACCGACCTCTCCAGTCAGCCCGAGCTGATCAGTGGCAGGCTTCCGGCCTTCATCGGAAGCCTTCTGCAACTCCCCCTCTTTTATTACTTCTCGTCAATTTTGATTCCTGTTCAGATAACGCCTTTACTCTTCAAACTGTCTTCCGTTGTCTTTTATTGTTATGACTGATACCGAACCGAAACTGCCTGAGCACGTTGCCATTATTATGGACGGCAATAACCGGTGGGCGCGGCGCAAGTTGTTGCCAAGCCTTTCCGGCCATCGGGCTGCACTGAAAACGGTCAGGGCGGTGATCAAACGTTGTCGTGAACGGGGCATTTCCCACCTGACACTGTTCGCCTTCTCCAGTGAAAACTGGCGACGGCCTGCCGATGAAGTAAGCGGCCTGATGCAGCTGTTTCTGCACGCCCTGGAAAGGGAAGCCAATAAGCTGGCGGAGCATGACATCCGGCTGAAGATCATTGGGGATGTTTCGGCATTGAGCCCGCCGATTCAGAACGCCATCAACCAGTGTGAAACGGCCACCGCTAATTGCCGGGCCATGACGCTGTTGGTGGCGGTCAACTATGGCGGCCAGTGGGACATTACCCAGGCATTCCGGCACCTTGCAACCATCGTCAAGTCACAGGGCCTTGACCCTTTGTCAATTCAGGCGGAACAGATAGAAGAGTGCCTCGCCACAGCATCGACCCCACCGGTGGACCTGCTGATCCGCACCAGCGGTGAACAGCGGATCAGTAACTTTCTGTTGTGGCAGTGCGCATATGCGGAGTTCTATTTCTGCGATACACTCTGGCCTGATTTTACCCCGGCTGATCTCGATCTTGCGATTGCGGATTATCAGCAACGTCATCGCCGGTTTGGCCGCAGTGAATAAACCCATTTTTTCGCTGCCCGCCGCCCGCTTCCCGCTACCCGTAAAAGATAGAACGCATTCTTTTGCTTAAAGCGGGAAGCGGGAGACAGCTTGCACTGATATGGCAGTTATACACCGTGCTAAATCCTTTAAAAGCTTTTTTGCCACGGAGGCACGGAGGAAAAGCTTTTTAAAAGAAAAACTCCGTGTCTCCGTGGCAAAAAAATCACCAGCCAAAGACTCAATCTCCCGCAACCCGGTATCGCCAGAAATCGGCTTGCTCGACTCCCGAACCAGCTTCATCCCGTTATAGTCTTTCGGATTATGGCTGGCGGTCACCATAATGCCCCATCCGCCTTCAAGTACGAAGTAGCAAAATAAACCTCTTCAGTGCCACAAAGGCCAATATCAATCACCTCCACACCACCGGCCCTCAACCCATCACTCAGAGCGGTTTTCAGTTCAGGAGTAGAAAGACATCATCTTGGGCTTAAGGTATTCAGCAGTCGCCCGGCCAATCCGCCAGGCAATATCTTCATTCAATTCATCGGGCATACGGCCACGGATATCATAGGCCTTAAAACAATTAAGAGTGCTCATCCAAGACACCTGGAGTGAAAAAAGGTATATATTGGCCTATATTTAAGGTGGCCTGTAGATATATATTGGATACCAGAACAATCATGTTTGAGTATGATCCGGCAAAAAGTTTTAGCAATCTGGAAAAACATGGCATCGATTTCGATCAGGCTCAGAGCCTCTGGCTGGATGAAAACCGAGTGGTCATCAAGACCTTGATTTCTGACGAGCCTCGTTTCCTGCTGATTGCCAAATACGCCGGAAAACACTGGACTGCCGTATTTACGCCACGTAATGATAAAGCCCGAATTATTTCGGTACGTCGCTCAAGACCCAAAGAGATAGCCGCCTATGAAAGCCAAAGAATTTGACCAGGCCTTTGATGAAGGCCACGACAGCATTGATGAACATATTGACTGGTCCAGCGCTCAACGCCCCGGCCTGGAAACCCGTCGAATCAATATCGACTTTCCTGAGTGGATGATCACCGCCCTTGATCGCGAGGCCGCCAGGCTTGGTATTGCCCGGCAAGCGGTGGTTAAAACCTGGCTGGCCGAAAGGCTGGATCAGGGAAGGCGGAGTTAGCAACACTGTCCTGAAATAACTGACACATTGCTGATGTTATCCAGTAAAGAAAATACTTGCCACGGAGGCACAGGTGTGACAAGAGCAGAGTCGGTCTGCTCGCAACTGCAATTGAGATGGAGGTAGGCCCTCCGGTGGCGGCTTCTGGATGCAGCCACCAAACCACCGTAAGCTGCGCTGGTAAAGAGCCGACGTGGTGAGCGCTACGGAAAAGGCGCAGCTTGACTGCGTCAGGTGTGAGATCAGGAGATGAACGCAAGTGAACCACTGATGACGTCTCGAAACGTGGTCTGATGACATCAAAAATGGAGAGCTGTGTTACACCATGATGAGCTCAGGGGATAGCCAGTTGCTGCCTGAGCAGTGTCCGGGATATAGGTGGCATGAACTGATTTCAGGCTCTTTTGTGGAACGTGGGAATCTGTCGTTCTGGTGTTAAGGGAGCCAGCCAGGCAGCTGAACTGCACAGGCTGTGAGTACCGATACAGAGCACAGAGGAGGACCAGTCCGGTTCTGTGAGCGCCTGAGGGGGAGGTTCCCTTGGGTGACTCGACAGGAAAAGCTTTTTTGTCTTTTCTCTGTGTCTCCGTGGCAAAGTGCTGTACTTGATCGGATCTCATCGGAAATGCGGGCCTGATTGCTGACGGTGCGCGATTATTAATCATAGGCACTTTGCAAATATTGATACGTGTCATTACTTATCATCATCCCAAACGCTTAGGCAAGGCCAATGCCAGTTTTCCCGCATTGGAGGATGGGATACGGATTCTTAACTTAGTACTATTGTCTTCTATTCAATCGTCTGCTGCGTTCCGGTTCAGCAGAAGCGATATCAAAGGAGACGTTGCTATGGATCGTATTCATCTGGCACAGGTACCCCGAAACAACCAGGGGAAGATCAGTTATTCCTCTATTCCTTCCATGGTGGTGCGGGTGATGGTGGCGGAGGAAGAGCTGTCGGTTCTGCAGCGGCGGGTGAAACGGAACTATGATGTTCGGGACCGGTTGCATATTTCTGAAGAGGAGCTGGTTGGGCTTGAGGAGCATATTGCGGATTTGGAAGAGAAGCTGGGGGAGTGGCGGACGTTGGTGGAGTAGTCATGAGCCCATATTTGCCTTACCTTTTTAGTTCCCAAAAAACAGGCTGAAATAACAAGAAGAAATCAATGCTTTCTTCCGTTTTACCCAAAAAATAACTTGCTAAACTGTTGGAAAACAAGAGTGCCAAGCGTTTTTGAGGGGGCAGCGCCTGTATGGGCGTACGAGTTCGAGTCTCGCCTTCGGCACCAATAATATTTTGGTTCATGACTATTGTTTGGCAATAGTCACATAAAAAAGGCCTGAGATGGCTTTTTTTTGTATCTTCGTTTTCTTCTTCTCGTTCCTTATGTTTCACTTTTTAAAAAAATCTACTATCAAAAAAATGTAAGGCAATGAATATCTCAACAGCAACTGTCACCGGCAATCCGCTCGGCAATATCCTGAGATAGGTATTAGAAACAGTGGAAATAAGTAAGTTCTTCCGGGACAAACCCTCTCAGCCTGTTTAAACGCTATCCTTATACAAAAATAGCGACAAGAGACAGGATAAGTGCCCGTGAATATTGACGATGTTATCAACCGGTTATCAAACCATGTGATGGGTGAGCTGCCCAGGGAAACCCTGCTGGCGGCCAGTGAGCAGCGGACGGAATTGATTCCGCGCCTGCTTGACTATCTGGAAGGCGTTGCCGGGCAGGGGGATGAGATACCCGAAAGCCAGCGTGTGGATCTGGTCTTTTTTGCCTTTTATCTGCTGGCTCAGTTTCGGGAATCGAAGGCATTGCCGGTGATGCTTCGGATAGTGTCTGCCAAACCCCGGACGGTCAATCGACTGCTTGGTTATGTGGTCAGTGAGAGCCTGGCGCGAATACTGGCATCGGTGATGGCCGGTGAAGAAAATGGCGAAAGTGACACCGTTAACGGATGTAACGTGGAGCCACTGAAGCAGTTGATTGAAAACACAGCGGTCCATCCTTGCGTTCGATCTTCCTGTTTGACCTGCCTGACGATTCTGGTTTCCCATGGGTTTCTGCCCCGTGAAGTGCTGGTCAGCTACTTCCAACAGCTGTTTAGTGGTGGGCTTGAGCAGGAGCGGAGTCCGGTCTGGGACGGGTTGGTCTCTAACTGCATCATTGCCGGAGCCGCCGAGCTGGAAACTTCTGTTCTGGACGTGTTTGACCGGGGACTGCTGACCGATTCATTTATGGGCAGGGAGCGGTTAAGTACGATGTTACAGGAGCATTCCGGCGAGGTAAGCTTTCCATCCTATGAAAGCTCTGCCCTGATTGATGATTGTGTGGCTGAGTTGCAAGGTTGGGCCAGCTTTAACAGTACGCGGCCGCAGGAGAAGCCCGCTGAAAGAGCACCTGTCGGAAGCAACGCGGAGCCAGAGGGCGCTCAGCGTGTGATGCGGCCCTGGCCAGCCAGAAAGCCCAAGCCACCGGTTCGCACGCGAGCCGGGGCTCAGCGGTTGCCGGGTCAGCAACGGCCCTTTCCATCTTCCTCTCCCGGGAAGCCTGCACAGCCGCTGGTCAGACAACACCCGAAGGTGGGAAGAAATGACCCCTGTCCCTGTGGTAGCGGGCGCAAGTATAAGAAGTGTTGCGGCTGATGGGTGAGAAAAGGTCGTTTCCCACGGGGTGAGAGGGTGTTGGTATAAAGCTTTTGCGACAGTAACGGTGAGCCGTGGGAATTGCAATAGTTATTGCTTTAGAACGGAGTTCAATATTTAGAGGTTGTTATCATCGACATAATGGGGGTTTGGTTTGCCATACCAGCTGCCAAGTCCCAGAAAGGTAGATGCATCACGTACTGGTTTAATATTTGCGTATGATGGCTGATTATTGGGTAGTGGAAAGCCTGAATATTCAATAAAGTCTTCTGGTCCTTTATATTGTCTTTGAAGCAATGAAGTTAGTGCGTTAGTACCACCGGCAAAAATTTTCGTGACAACACAATGCCTGGCAGTTAATAGGCCTTGCGGTTTAAGTTCTGCATAACCTTGTCTTTTTCTGATTTTCAAAGCTGGAATTATATGATCTTTTAAATTATCTATCGTGGAGTTTACAGATTCTTCAGATATAGTAGACCTTGCAGTTTTTACAGCAGCCCTGTCAATTTCATATATGGTTTTCAGATGTTCAAGATGTGCTTTGACAAAATATTCTTCCTTACATTGCCATAATCGCATGGCATCATGTAAGGTTAGGGTCTTTTTAAAATCATTTTCATCTGAGGCTTCTATTAATATTCCTTTCAGCTTATTTTCAGTCTTAAGCATATTTTTAATCATGGAAAGTATAATCTGGTTGTTTTTTAGAGAAGCGATGAGGCTATTAGTTGGAATAGAAACAGTGGGGCCATATCCATCAGAGTAATCAAGCGTTTGCATTAGTAGACCATTTTTTCCCTTAAGCGGTATCAGTGGGGGCTGTATTGCGCTTGCCGAAGAGTCCAGCTCCTTTAAAGGTATATTTATATCGCTATGAATCCCACCGTACGTATAGAGGAGTGCCAACCGATAATAATGGCTTCGTAACGCTTGATTTTCCAGTCCTGCGTTGTGTAGTCGCGTACTATTAACAAAGTCTTTATGGAGTTTATCGCAGTCGGGTATCTTTGAATTTTTCAATGCTTTATAAAAGTCTTCATTCAGTTGGTCGACAGTAATGACGTCCACCGCCCCTGATATTCCATCACAACTTGATTCTGCAGCAATAAATTTCATTGGTTTATCAGTCAGAACGTAAACATGAAAATCATTGAACTTTGCAAGGCTCTTGAAATGGTGAACTATTTGCACTTGTCGCTCAGGGAGCGTTTTATTACCAACCCATTCAAAAAAATGATTTCTTGGAATTAATTCTCCATATATCTGACTTTTAAATTCTTGATATGTACTCTTTATTTCAGAATCTTTTTGTATCAACTCCTGGAAAAGATTGTTTGCAGGGAGGGCTCGAGGGGAGATGTGCATAAATGCTCCAATTAATTATCGATATTCAGTGCTATTGAACTGAATCCACCATTCACATGTTACTATCATCGACATAATCAGGATTTGATTGACCATACCAGCTGCGTAGTCCCCGGTGGTTGCGCCCATCGTGTAATGGCTTAATACTTGCGTAAGATGGCTGGTCATCTGGCAATGGAAATCTTAAAGATTTTGTGAAGTCTTCTATTGCTTTATATTGTTCTCTACTTAATTGTTTTCTATTTAATTGTTCCCTGATTATAGGAGCTAGTGCGTCAGTACCACCTCCTAGCATTCTTGTGACAATAAAATGCCTGGCAGTTACAAGTCCCTGTTGTTTAGCTACTGCATATTCTGTGGATTTCAAAGCTGGAACTAAATTATCTTTTACTTGAGATGCTATAGAGTTTAAATATTCTTCAGATGAATCAGGATATGCATTTCTCATTGCATTTTTAGTAAATTCAATAAATGCTTTGATATAATATTCTTCCTTGCATCGCCATAATCGCATTGCATCGTGTAGGGTCAGGGTCTTTTTAATCTCACTATTATCTGAGTTTTCTATTAGTGTTTCTTTCAGCTTATTCTCTAGATTAAGCATATGTTTAATCATGGAAAGAACAATCTGATTGTTTTTTTGGGAAGCGATGAGGGAGTTATCCCAATGGGGAACTGTCCCGCCAGATCCAGGAACGGGAATATCAATAGTGCGTATTAGTAGACCATTCTTTCCCCTAAGTGGTATTAATGGGTGTTGTAATGCACTTGCCGATGAATCAAGTTCCTTTAAAGGTATATTTATATCACTATGAATGCCACCGTATGTATAGAGGAGCGCCAGCCGATAATAATCACTTCGTAATGCTTGGTTTTCCAGCCCTACGTTGTGTAGTTGCGTAATGTTAACAAAGTCTTTATAGAGCTTATCGCAGTCAGGCTCATTAGAATCTTTTAATGCTTTATAAAAGTCTTCATTCAGTTTGTCGACAGTAATGATTTCCATCGTCCCGGATATGCCATCACACTTGGATTCTGCGGCAATAACTTTCATTGGTTTATCAGTCAGAACGCAAACATGAAAATCATTGAACTTTCCAAGGTTCTTAAAATGGTGAACTATTTGTACCTGCCTCTCAGGGAGAGTTTTCTTACCAACCCATTCAAAAAAATGGTTTCTCGGTATTAATTCTCCATGTGTTTGACCTGTGAATTCTTGATATGCATTCTTTATTTCAGAATCTTTTCGTATTAACTCTTTAAAAAGATTGTTTGTATGTGAAACTTGAGTAGAAGAGATGTTCATAAAAACTTTGTTTAACTATTGATATCCTTTGATCGCAAAGAGTTAAATTTGTTAAATTTGATCTGGTCATAAGCTTAAGAGTGTGTAGTAAAGAAAAAGTTCCATAGATTCGAATGAGAAAAGAGCACCACCCGCAATAACTGTTCAGGTTGCACGGGTAGCGTACAGCAGATCACCGGCAATAAAACACCTATCCGATGGTAACTTCCTCGCTTTGGATGTCCAGTCGGGACTTCACCCGGCGTTCTTCCAGTTCTTTTTCTGCCTGTTCTTGCAGTTTTCCAATGTACTCACAATAGGCCGTCAGGTTTTTCCTGCGGTTCTGGTCGAATTGTTCAAAACGATCTTTAAAGATCAGCTGATCCTTTTTATCCAGGTTCATCCAGCCTGGTCTGAAACCCAGGTCTTCCGGGTTTAACAGGTCGTGCACAGCGACCCATTCCTCGCTTTGGCGAAGTTTCATGCCGGGGTTGATAATGTAATGGCCTCGACGGATGCGCTTGAATAACTTGCGGTTGTAAGGCGCATCCCGATCGACCTCATTGCCGGAGAGAATACTGCTGATGTAGCTCTGCTTTTTCCGGCGTTCCGGTAAGACCTCGTCTGGCAGGGGTTGCACCCATTCGGTAATGTCTTTGGCCGTGAAACCCTCGCCTCTGCCTGCCAGTTCGCCCAGTTTGCGATAAAACATGGCAAACATCAGGTTCAGTACAAACAGTCCCATCAGGCGCTTGTCCAGCTTGATCAACCGGCCCTGGGCCTGGATGGACAGGCTGTCCGGTTCCAGATTGTTGTAGACCGGTGCCAGTTTATGGCGGGCATAGCGCTCATCCATCAGTGCCTGTTCCAGTGCCATCTGCAGGGCGTTGAGACCATGGCTGCCAGACAGATCCGGATTGGCACCGCGTTCCATCAGTTCCCTGACCAGGGCAGCATTGCCAAGACGGGCGGCGACCATCAACGGGGTCAGGTTGAAGATGGTGCGGTGGTCGATGCCGTATTTCTCCGTGTCGCGCAGTACACTGCCGGGATTATTGAGGTCGTAGGTCATGTAGTGCTTTTGATGCAGTTGTTTGACCGCTTTTTCTTCCGTCTGTGTGGCGGGTTTAAAGCCACTGGTGAGCAACTGGTTGAGCATGGGGCGATGCCAGTGGATCAGGGCGTATTCCAAAGCCAGCAGCTGCTTTTTCTTGTTATTGCCGCTTGTGGCTTCTTTCTGCAGTTCCGTGAAGGCGGTGCGATCGAGTACCGGCCAGGGCACCGGCTTTTGCTGCAGTATCCGGCTGCGGATCTCATCAGCCTGTTCCTGTTTGCCCTGCAGTTCCAGCTTGCGGGCCTCTTTCTGCCACTCATCCAGGCTGGAGTCCTGCTTATCCATCTGCAGGTCACCGGTAAATCGTTCCAGGTCCAGTAGCCGCATTAACGGATGCTTCTGGTTGGCTTCGATAATGTAGAGGTTGCTCACCGCCCGGGTAATGGCAACGTAGAGGGCGTTGATATAGAACTTGTAGACCTCCAGGGATTTGTCCTGTTTGTTTTTCGCCCTGGCGTATTCCAGCGTCTCTTTTTCCAGCGCGGCCGGGTCTACACCTGCGGCAATATCCCGGAAGCTCTTTTCTTCATCGCTAATAAAGTTGTAAAGAATGATATTGTCGTATTCCAGCCCCTTGGCCTCCTGGATGGAGAAGACCAGCGGCGTATTAAACCACTGACGGGCGGCGGCTTTCTGGTCCGGGTGCATCACCAGCACGGCAAAGCGGGTGGAGCGGGCGGTTTTGCTGTCCAGGTCCTGTTTGACCTTTTGGCTGTTGGCCAGCAACTGCAACTGCCCCCGGTGTTCGCCAATGCTGTCGACCAGGTAGTTGCTCTCTTTGTCGATGGAGCCAAAGCGTGCGTGCTTCAGTTTCAGAATCCGGTTGGCAATATGGGTGATCACCGGTGCATTGCGGTAATTGGATTGGAGTATCCGGATTATCTCACCCTCGCCGGTCAGGCCCTGCTGCTCGAAAAACAGGGTCTTGACCTTGGACCAGGAGAAAAAGTTCGGGTGAACAATCTGGTTGGAGTCACCACAGAGAATAAAGTGGCCCGGATGTCTGAGGGTCTTCAGTATCAAGTAGAGCTGAATGTTGGTAATGTCCTGCACCTCATCCACCACGATAAAGTCGTACTGGGGTTCGGCACTGGCCAGGTAACTGTGGCTGATAATATTAGTGTCGTATAACTGTTCCTTTTCCAGGAACTGCCGGTATTTATCGAACAGATCGTAAACACCCGAACGCTCTTCTTCACTGAAGATGGATTGTTTCACCCCCAGCTTCAGGTACTCAGCACGGGAAAGCCAGGGTGATTCGGTGGAAGGGCCGGTTAGCACGCCCCGGAACTCCTCAAAGAGTTTATGGGGGTCTTTCTGTTTGCTGTTGCCCTTATGGCGCTGGAACCAGCCTTCAAAGTCTTTCAGCGTTACTTCCCGACCGGCGGGTACCCGAATGCTTTCCAGGAACTCCCGAAAGGAGAGAAATTCCACATTCTGTTCTTCATTATCGTAGTGGTGAGCGTAGTAAAGATTACGGGCGCTTTGTACCAGAAAGGGGGAGTGACTGACATAGAGTACGTCGCCCGTCGTTTTTTTCATTTTCTCCAGGGTCAGAGCGGTTTTGCCGCTACCAGCGCTGCCGATAATCACCAGGGGTGGCGGTAGCTGATAAACGGACTGCTGTTCACCGTCGAAGGAGATTATCTTGTCCAGCAGGTTAAAGCGGTCGTGGTCGGTATTGAGATAAGTCAGTTCTGGTGAGGACTCGGTTTCCGAAGCGTCAAACGCCGGAATTTTTTCCTCATCAATGGTCACCCCTCGTTCCAGGAAACGGGACTTTTCATAGGCATGATTGCGGATATACTCCAGAATCAGGCAATAGGACTCGCCATTGTAGCGGTGCAGGGAGAATAACAGCCGGTCGTTGCGGTTCAGCCGTGCGCGGTAAAGGTTATCCCCGATCTTGCGCACATCCGCTTGCTGGAAATTATTGTTCTCAAGAGCTTTGCGAACTTTGGCAAAGCCGGGTATCTGGTCTGCGTTGAGATCGTTGTATAAAAGTATATTCATGGGCTACAAAGTAGAAAACCTGATGTGTTTTTGCGAGCTCCGAATGCTCTCATGAGTAGATACCAGTATTATGAATGGGTGGCCGTTGGCCAGCAAATGTTCAGAGATGTCTAATTCGATTGGTGTTGGTGGTAAATCGGAAATCCTGTCAGGGCTTTATGCGGTTGACGGAATTGACCGTTCAGGGCAGGGGCATTCTTTCGGGTTTCCCGTTATTGGCAAACGGGGTGGCTTTACCGGGTTTACAATTGCGCGTTATAAAGGGCGTGGCCGGTCTCTGGCGTTTCCTGCCGGGCAGGGTGAGCAGAATCACAATAAAGATCTGCTCAGGCAGAATGAGATTGTTCACCGGTCATTAAGGTCTCGTCGTATATATCCTCTGCTGAGTTTTATTCGCCCTTTTTTATTTCATCCTTTTTTATTCCGTCCTCATAAGCTTCGGAGGCGCTACTGGCCCAACAGTTACCCTGCTCATCGACCACCATTCAGCAGCCACTATCCTCAAACGATGGGTGGTCTGGTTGTTTTTGGGCAGACTGGCGGGATCATGCAACGGTTCCTGCCGGTTGCCAGAAAAAGGCAGCCTTGGAAAGCCACAAAAAAAACAGTCAGGAAAGAGAGTGCCTGGCAAGTTGGTCACGGTAAGATTGTCGGTGGTAAAGCCATTTTTCCGGACAGTGATCTGGTCTTTTTTCAGTTGTGTCTTGACTATTATGCCAACTACACCAAAAACGCCAATCACCCAGCCCGGCATGGGGCACATTCCCAATATGATCCGCGACACCGACCATACTGTGATCTGTCCTGTGGTGATCCTGCATATGGTCAGGTAATGGACTGCCCTGAGGAATGCTCTGGTCGATGCTTGCCAGAGGGGCCGGGAAGGCAATGCGAGAGCCCGGGGAAGCATCCCTGCTTTTTCAATGGCACTTGCTTTTGTGGCAAAGGCAGTGATTCCGGTGTTGTTATGTTCAGAAAGTTCCGGATCGGACTTTGGAGCATCAAGCTGTTAACCGCTTTGTTTTTATTCTTTCTTCTTATTTCGGTACTGGAAGCCTTTACAGGTCTTCGTGGCTCGGTCTCTTTCGCCAGCCCTTCTGCTTCGGAACTTTTGTCCGGATTAATCGTTGCCCTGGGGATGATGGCAATGGCCCTATTGGTTTTGTGTGTACTGATAAAGTAATACCAACTCCGCCTTCTGAAGAGCGTTTTGAGCAAGCTGTTTTGGATTGTCGCTATTGGTTTCTGATCATTTGGTCATTTTATATGTTTACCGTCGGGAACTTTATGTAGCAATTGTTGACTAATGCTTTATTCGCTAATTCGAAGATGGCTCCTGTGGACAGGTTATTCGCAGGAATATCTTTGATCTGTCCAACCTCCTCCTTTTGCTGGCAATCACCCGGTTAAAGAAGTTGTTTATATGTGTAGTAGTTAAAACGATGGATTCAGTAAAAGTGTATGCCGGTTTCAATTTGAACGATTTGAATAACCCGGAAAGACCTCAGCGCCCCAATAGTTCTGATGAAAACAACGCCTCTGGCACATTCTCCCGGATGTGCAGGCAGGTGGCTTCTCTCCAGCCAGAAGCGGTTGGCCCTGCTGTGCAACCCCGGGAGACTGATAGTGAGTCATTTATCCCCAATATACCTGGCCCTGCTGCTCATCCTTCAGACTCCGGCACTTTTGATTGTGTTTCTCAAACCAGCCTTGCTTCGGCAGGTAAAGTTACCTCGGAGCGGGATAAACCGTCAATTGAAGATCACTGGTATCAAAATGGTAAATTTGAGTATCTCATAGATAATCTTTTGCCAGACAAATACCGGAACTATTTATTGCAGGAGGATGTTATTACGGACGATGAAATGAATGAATTAAGAGCAAAAATTTCGTACAAGCGTAAAGCCGAGAAATTAGTTCTGATGATACAAAAAAAATACCAAAACCCTGGCAGTTTTGGTTTGACTAAGGAAAAAATTCTGGGAACAATGTTTACAGCCCTCGGTCAACACCAGTCATTCTTGCAGAATTGTATCAACAAGGAATATCTGGAAACCCATCCCGGCAGTCTTAAATCCATTACTTCATCTGGTAATCAACAATCAGTGCCTGAGGACAGGCGTAATGCACAGTATGCAGCCGCAGGACAAGAGTGTGGTGCGTACAGAGGTGAAACAAAACAATGCTGTGAGCATGATGATCAAGGGTTAATGAAGAAAGGCGGTAAAGGTCCAAAAGATGATACAAACAACAAATTTTCCAATGTGAAAGACAGGTTTCCTGTTCAGGAAAGTTCAGTACTACAACAACCATCATTGCAGGCACCGCTCCGGTTTTACCCATGATCAGTGTAATCTGATGAATCGGTAAAATTCTCCATCCATGGCAGGGAGTGCCTCGGGCAAGTTGACAGCTCTGGGAAAAGGGAGATAATAGAGCGGTTTTTTGTGGTGTAGAGTTTTACCATTACTGTTTTGTAGCCAGCTTTTGTAACGATTAGTGAGTCAAATTCAGAGCTGATTCCTCGCTTAAGGGTCAGTGTATTTGATATTGGGAAGAGGTTGTCAGCTGGCTCTTGCCGAAGTATACTGATCAACAATTTGATGCGGGGTGGAGCAGCCTGGTAGCTCGTCGGGCTCATAACCCGAAGGTCGTTGGTTCGAATCCAGCCCCCGCTACCAAATCCTGGAAAACCCCCTTTGTGGGGTTTTTTATTAGGTAGCGAGTAATTGATGTGTGATGGCCGTTCTGGTCATTGTGCGAATATATGGGGCTTTATAGCCCTTTTTTTGTTTTTTTGGCAGGTATTCAGTCGTGGCAGGTAAGCAGTCGCAGCTGGAGACACTTATCGAGCCGATCGTGGAGTCGCTTGATTACCGTCTCTGGGGTATTGAGTTTGTTTCCCGTGGGCGGAATTCAGTGCTTCGGGTCTATATCGACGCAGAAGATGGCATCACCCTGGAAGATTGCGAAAAGGTCAGCCGTCAGGTGAGCGCCGTTATGGATGTAGAAGACCCAATTGCGGACGAATATACCCTGGAAGTATCTTCTCCGGGATTAGACAGGCCGCTGTTCCGGCTTGAGCAGTACGAGATGATGACTGGCCATACGGTCAGTATACGCCTGAGGGTGCCTTTTGAAGGGCGCAGAAAGTATCGGGGCATCATCAAGGGAATTGAAGATCAGGATGTCGTTATAGAGGCCGATGGCCATGAGCTTCTGTTGCCAATCGAAAGCATCGATAAGGCGCAGGTGATACCACAGTTCGACTGAATTATCCTTCAGGCCGGGCGGATATCCCGGTTTAGCAGCCAGGGATGTGTTGGCAGGAGCCTGTCGGACTTGGCCGACCGTAGCGAGAAAAGCCTGATTTGAGAAATTTTTCATGCTGATTTGAGGAGAATAGCAGGGCTATTTGACGAAAAGCGGCATGGATAGTGACCAGATCAGGCTTTTCGCCGCAGGTCAGAAGTGAGTCCGGCAGGCTCCATAGGCATGGACTGGTTCAGCATAGGCGAGGCAGAGCATGAGTAAAGAGATTCTGTTGGTCGTAGAGTCCGTATCCAATGAGAAGGGAGTACCGCCCGAGGTCATCTTTGAGGCGTTGGAAACCGCTCTGGCGACAGCGACCAAAAAACGGTACGAAACCGAAGTGGATATCCGGGTAGCGATCAACCGGGCTAATGGGGAATACGATACATTCCGTCGCTGGACTGTGGTCGCTGACGAGGATTTTGAGTTTCCCGGCATGCATCTGACTCTGGATGAAGGCAAGGAGCACGACGAGTCTCTTGAAATTGGTGGTATCTGGGAAGAACCGGTTGAGTCGGTAGGCTTTGGCCGTATTGCCGCTCAGACAGCCAAGCAGGTGATTGTCCAGAAGGTGCGTGAAGCCGAGCGCCTGCAGATGGTTGAGCAGTACCGTGACAAAATGGGCACCCTGATTTCCGGTACCGTCAAGAAGACAACCCGTGACAGCATTATTGTTGATCTTGGCAATAACGCTGAGGCGGTTTTAAAGAAAGATCAGGTATTGCCCCGCGAGAACTTCAGAATGAGTGCCCATGTTCGGGCCCTGCTCCATGAAGTGTCCACCGAGGGGCGTGGTCCTCAGTTGATGCTGTCAAGAACAGCGCCAGCGA
Source organism: Thalassotalea sp. G20_0 (assembly GCF_017744175.1). Taxonomy (NCBI): domain Bacteria; kingdom Pseudomonadati; phylum Pseudomonadota; class Gammaproteobacteria; order Alteromonadales; family Colwelliaceae; genus Thalassotalea; species Thalassotalea sp. G20_0. Next base: position 20,400 of record NZ_JAGHQV010000031.1, read on the forward strand.
TGCTGGTTGAGCTGTTCCGTATTGAAGTTCCTGAAATTTCAGAAGAAGTGATTGAGATTAAAGGTGCTGCCAGAGATCCGGGTTCACGGGCCAAGATTGCCGTGAAAACCAATGATGGCCGGATTGATCCGGTCGGTGCCTGTGTTGGTATGCGTGGTGCCCGTGTTCAGGCGGTCTCCGGTGAACTGGGCAATGAGCGTGTTGATATCGTGCTTTACGATGACAACCCGGTGCAGTACGTGATTAATGCCATGCAGCCGGCCGAAGTGGCTTCAATCGTTGTCGATGAAGACAAAGGCACGATGGATATTGCGGTCAGTGAAGATAATCTGGCTCAGGCTATTGGCCGTGGTGGCCAGAATGTCCGCCTTGCCAGTGAACTGACGGGCTGGATCCTGAATGTCATGACCGAAGAGGATGCCGTCGCCAAACAGCAGCAGGAAGCCGGTCGCGTGGTTCAGGCCTTCAGGGAAAGACTGGATGTTGATGATGATCTGGCGGAACTGCTGGTGGCAGAAGGTTTTACCTCCATGGAAGAGATTGCATACGTCCCCCTTGAGGAGATGTTGGCCATTGAAGGCTTTGATGAAGATATCGTTGAACAGTTGCGCTCAAGGGCCAAGGATCAGTTATTGACTCAGGCCATTGCCCAGGAAGAAAAGCTCGATGGTACCCAGCCTGCTGATGACCTTCTGAATATGGAAGGTATGGAGCAGCCACTGGCCTATGAGCTGGCCAGTCGCGGTGTCGTTACGATGGAAGACCTGGCTGAACAATCGATCGATGACCTTCTGGATATTGACGGAATGGATGAAGATCGGGCTGGTGAGCTGATCATGACGGCGCGGAAACCGTGGTTTGAAGAAGCGGGTAACTGAGCGGGCCACTGAGAGGAGAAGTGTGAATGGCAGATGTAACCGTAGAGCAACTCGCAGCAGTGGTCGGCGCTCCAGTGGAGCGGTTGTTGCAGCAGATGAAAGACGCTGGTCTCACCAAAAGCAGCGCCAAAGAGTCTGTGTCCGATGCAGAAAAACAGCAGCTGCTGGCCCACCTGAAGCGAACTCATGGTGATGCCGGTACCGGTTCTGAACCGACCAGGATTACGCTGAAGCGTAAGACGGTCAGCCGCATGAAAGTGTCTGGTGGCAGTTCAGGCAAAAACAAAGTCGTTAACGTGGAAGTGCGTAAAAAGCGCACTTACGTCAAGCGCGAAGCCGCTGAAGAAACACCAAAAGCTGATGAAGCGGCGGCTCGTCCCGAAAAGCAGGAAGAGCGTGGCCAGCGTCGGGATGACCGTGGTCAGCGTAAAGATGATCGCGGCCCACGCCGGGATGATCGTGGCCAGAAAGATGAGCGCGGCGCGCGCAGCGGTGATGACCGTGGCTCCCGTTCCGGTGAACGCGGTGCTCGTCAGGGCGGTGAGCGTTCTGGTGGTGACCGTGGCCCACGTCCGGGTGGTGATCGTGGTCAGCGCACCGGTGGCGCTCCGGCACCTTCGGCAGCACCTTCTTTCGGTGATGCACCGCCGCCGGCAGATGACCGCAAGTCCCGCAACAAGCGTGGCAGCAAGGGTAAGGATCGTCGTAATGACAATGACGATCTGCCGCGCCGTGGTAAAGGTGGTCGCAACGAGCGTGATGATCGCCGTGGCGGCAGTCGCAAATTTGCTCGTACCATGGCACCTGAGTCCATGGCCGCTCACGGCTTTACCAAGCCAACAGCGCCGGTTGTTCGTGAAGTTTCCATCCCGGAAACCATCACGGTTGCAGAGCTGGCCAGCAAGATGGCCATCAAAGCGGCGGACGTTATCAAGGCCATGTTCAAAATGGGCTCCATGGTAACCATCAACCAGGTTATCGATCAGGATACTGCCAGTATCGTGGTTGAAGAAATGGGCCACAAATACAAGCTGACCAAGGCGGACGCCATCGAAGATACCCTGGTGGATGATCAGCTGGAAGATGTTGCTTACGAAGCCAAGCCCCGTGCGCCGGTCGTGACCGTCATGGGTCACGTTGACCACGGTAAGACCTCGCTGCTGGACTACATTCGTAAGAGTCGCGTTCAGGCTGGCGAAGCCGGTGGTATTACCCAGCACATTGGTGCCTACCACGTAGAAACGGATCGTGGCATGGTGTCCTTCCTGGATACGCCCGGACACGCGGCGTTTACCGCCATGCGTGCCCGTGGTGCCAAGGCGACGGATATCGTTATTCTGGTTGTTGCAGCAGACGACGGTGTCATGCCGCAGACCGAAGAAGCGGTGCAACACGCGAAAGCGGCTGGCGTACCTATCGTGGTGGCCGTGAACAAGATGGATAAGCCGGAAGCGGATCCGGATCGGGTGAAAAACGAGCTGTCTGCCCGTGATGTTATTCCTGAGGAGTGGGGTGGCGATACGCAGTTTATGCCAGTATCTGCCCTGACCGGTGAAGGTGTTGAAGATCTGCTGGAAGCGGTTATTCTTCAGGCCGAAGTACTTGAGCTGACCGCTCCGGATGAAGGGCCTGCCCGTGGTGTCGTTGTTGAGTCCCGACTGGATAAAGGTCGTGGTCCTGTGGCCACCGTTCTGGTTCAGGGCGGTAAGCTGAATCAGGGTGATAATATCCTGGTAGGACAGCAGTACGGTCGCGTACGTGCGATGCTGGATGAGAACGGTCAGCCCATCAAAGAAGCGGGTCCTTCTATCCCGGTAGAGATTCTGGGTCTGGATGGTACGCCGGATGCTGGTGACGAAATGCTGGTGGTTCGCGATGAGCGTAAAGCCCGCGAAATCGCCCTGTTCCGTCAGGGTAAGTTCCGTGAAGTCAAGCTGGCTCGTCAGCAGGCTTCCAAGCTGGAGAATATGTTCTCCAGAATGGGTACTGAAGATAAGAAGACGCTCAACATCGTCCTCAAGGCGGATGTACGAGGCTCCCTGGAGGCGCTGACCGCTTCTCTGGAAGAGCAGGGTAACGATGAGGTCGAAGTAAGGGTAATCTCTGGCGGTGTTGGTGGTATTACCGAAACCGACGCCAACCTGGCCCTGGCTTCCAACGCGGTTATCGTCGGCTTTAACGTTCGTGCCGATGCTTCTGCCCGTAAAGTGGTAGAGACCGAAGAGCTGGATCTGCGTTACTACAGCGTTATCTACGACATCATTGATGACGTTAAGAAAGCGCTGACCGGTATGCTGGGCTCCGATACCCGTGAACAGATCGTGGGTACCGCCGAAGTTCGTGAAGTATTCCGTTCACCGAAGTTTGGCGCTGTAGCTGGCTGTATGGTTATTGAAGGTACCGTGTACCGCAACGACCGTATCCGCGTGCTGCGTGATAACGTGGTGATCTACGAAGGTGAGCTGGAGTCTCTGCGTCGTTACAAGGATGATGTCAACGAAGTGCGTAACGGTATGGAGTGTGGTATCGCCGTTAAGAGCTACAACGACGTTAAGCCTGGTGACAAGATCGAGGTTTACAAGACGATTGAAGTACAGCGTACGCTTTAATTCGTTATGCGTGTGAAATAGACGCCAAAGCCTGCGGTTTCCTCTGCAGGCTTTTTTAACCACAAAGGCACAAAGTCACAAAGGGAAGGATTGCTTTGTGTCTCTGTGCCTTTTGTGCCTTTTGGGTATTGTGGTTTACGGAGTGAGTATTCAATGGCTAAAGAGTACAGTCGTACCCAGCGAGTAGCCGACCAGATTCAGAAAGAACTGGCTCAGCTGATTCAGCTGGAAATGAAAGATCCTCGTCTTGGCATGGTCACGGTCAGTGTGGTCGAAGTGAGCCGGGATCTCGCCTTTGCGGATGTTTATGTCTCTTTTCTTGGGGTGGATGACCAGGAAAAAATTGATCAATCCCTGGAGATATTGAGTCAGGCGGCGGGGTTCCTGCGTTCTCAGCTGGCCAGGGCCATCAAGCTGAGGTTTACCCCGCGGCTCCGCTTTTACTATGACAACAGTCTGCGGCGCGGGGCTTACCTGTCCTCGCTGATCGATCAGGCGGTTGCCAAAGACGCTAAAGCGGATAAAGGCTCAGAAGAAGGTACCGAGGAGTAAGTCATGGCCAGAAGAGGTCGACGCGCTAATCGTGGCCGTCCGGTGGACGGCATTATTGTGGTTGATAAAGTGTATGGCGCTTCTTCCAACGAGGTGCTCCAGCGAGTGAAACGGCTGTTTAATGCCGCCAAGGCGGGCCATACCGGCAGTCTTGATCCGCTGGCGACGGGCGTTTTACCCATCTGTCTGGGGGAGGCCACCAAGTTTTCCCAGTATTTGCTGGATTCTGATAAATCCTACCGCACCACCATGAAAATGGGGGTGAGAACCACCACGGGTGATCGTGAGGGGGAGATTGTCGAAGAGCGCCCGGTGACGGTCGCCCGTTCTGATGTGGAGGCCATTCTGCATCAGTTCCGGGGTGATGTTGAGCAGGTGCCCAGCATGTTCTCTGCGCTTAAGCACAACGGCAGGCCGTTGTACGAATATGCCCGGGAAGGGATTGAAGTTGAGCGCCCTTCGCGCACCATTACCGTTCATCGTCTGGAGCTGCTGGACTTTGACGGGGATGAGTGTGTGTTCGAGGTGGATTGTACCAAGGGAACCTATATCCGCACGTTGGTTGAAGATATTGGTGAGGCCCTGGGCTGCCTTGGTCATGTTGCTGAGCTGAAGCGCCTCAAGGCAGGCCCTTACACTGAGCATCAGGCGCACTCCCTGGATGAGCTGGCGGCCATGCGGGATGAAGCCCGTGAGTCGGCCCTGGATGTCGACCAGCGTATTGAGTTTGCCGAGCTGTCCGCTCTGGCGGATGTGCTGGGTCGTGACAAGCTGGAACAAGCGCAGTCAGAGCGCCTGAGGGAGTTGTCGAAAATCCGCAATAAGGCTGGTGATTGTGTTATTGATGATCTGTTGTTGCCTCAGGATAGTGCTGTCAGTGACTGGCCGCAGGTCAAACTGGGTGCAACCAGCAGTTATTATGTTTCCCAGGGGAATCCGGTCCAGGTACCTCAGGCACCGACATCCGGCAATGTCCGCATCTATGGCGTTGCTGAAGGTGTTGAAGGCGTGGTGTTCCTGGGTATCGGCGAAATTACCGATGATGGCCTGGTAGCACCCAAGCGTCTGGTCAAAGGCTGATTCAGCCAGAAATATGCGATTCCATTTATGTAGTTTTTTTGGACGCGTTCACAACATAGTGATAGAATTCGTCGCTTGTTTAAATGGCTGGCTGTAAATATGCACGGTCATGCCGGTTATCTGTATTGCATATTATCTGGAGATTGAACAATGGCTTTGACTGCTGAACAGAAAGCTGAAATCCTGAAGAAATTCGCTCGCACTGAGGGCGACACCGGCTCCCCTGAAGTTCAGGTGGCTCTGCTGACCGCTAACATTGAAGGTCTGCAGGGACACTTCAAGGTGAATCACAAGGATCATCACTCTCGTCGTGGTCTGATTCGCATGGTAAACCAGCGTCGTAACCTGCTGGACTACCTGAAGCGTAAGGATGTTGAACGTTACCGCAGCCTGATCCAGCTTCTGGGTCTGCGTCGCTAATCGTTTGATACAGTTATTTGGGATGGTGGTGTCTTGATATCACCTCCCACAGTCAAGGCACCGCGAGCTGCACTACATGTGGCTGGCGGTGTTTTGTTATTTGCGGGTTGAGAATGTTGTCAGCCCGGGCATTAACTCTCTGCTGGTTGCGACTGCCGGGCTCTGTTTTCTCTGGTAGTCTTGGACAAGAATTACCCATGCCTGCACTCTGTCTGCATGGGGTGCAATTCAGAGACTTCGATGCAGAGGTCTCTGAATTGCATCCATCTCTATGACAGTGTGGATGCAGGTGGGGTGATATCGTTTGGTAATAAAGGAAAATAACGTGAGTATTGCTCCAAAAGCATTGATAAAGACTTTCCGGTTCGGTGAGCACACCGTGACCCTGGAAACTGGACGGATTGCCCGTCAGGCCACCGGTGCCGTGCTGGCAACCATGGGTGAGCTGCAGGTTCTGGCGACGGTAGTGGGTGCTAAAAGTGCCCGTGATGGTCAGGACTTTTTCCCGTTATCCGTTCACTACCAGGAAAAGGTGTACGCGGCGGGTAAAATTCCCGGTGGCTTCCTGAAACGTGAAGGCAAGGCCAGCGAAAAAGAGACGCTGACTTCCCGTCTGATTGACCGTCCTATCCGTCCGCTGTTCCCGAAAGGGTTCATGAACGAAGTTCAGGTCATCATCACAGTGATGTCGGTGGATAAGAAGAACGATCCTGACATTCTGGGCATGATTGCCACTTCTGCGGCCCTGGCTATTTCCGGTATTCCCTTTGCCGGTCCTGTGGGTGCTGCCCGTGTTGGTTTCACTGAAGACGACGGTTACATTCTCAACCCATCTTTCGAGCAGATGAAAAAGTCTGAGCTGGACATGGTGGTTGCCGGTACCAGTGACGCTGTGCTGATGGTTGAGTCTGAAGCGCAGGAACTGACAGAAGATGAAATGCTGGGTGCAGTTCTGTTTGCTCAGCAGGAGTACCAGGCGGTTATTGCTGCCATTAAAGAGTTTGCGGCAGAAGCCGGCAAGTCAACCTGGGACTGGCAGCCAGAGCCAGAAAAAACGGCAGTGAAAGAAGCCGTTGCTGCTGGCTTTGAGCAGAAAATTCGTGAGGCCTATGGCATCACCATCAAGCAGGAGCGCAGCAACAAGCTGGCGGAACTGCGCGCTGAAGCTGAAGCTGAGCTGGTTGGCGAAGACGAAGGCAAGTTCAGTACGGATGATGTTCAGACCTACTTCAGCAAGCTGGAGAAGTCCGTCGTCCGTGGCAACATCATTAACGGTCAGCCACGTATCGATGGTCGTGATACCAAAACCGTTCGCCCGATCACGGTAGAAGTGGGCGTTCTGAAAAAGACCCACGGTTCTGCCCTGTTCACCCGTGGTGAAACTCAGGCTATCGTTACCACCACGCTGGGTACAGCCCGTGATGCGCAGTTTGTCGATGCCCTGGAAGGTGAAAGCCGTGACCCGTTCATGCTGCATTACAACTTCCCTCCCTACTCTGTAGGTGAGGCTGGTCGTATGGGGCCTCCGGGACGCCGTGAAATCGGCCATGGTCGCCTTGCCCGTCGTGGTATTCAGGCGGTACTGCCCGGTGAAGAAGAGTTCCCTTATACCATCCGTGTGGTGTCTGAAATTACCGAATCCAATGGTTCCAGCTCCATGGCTTCCGTCTGTGGCTCTTCCCTGGCGCTGATGGATGCCGGTGTACCTCTGAAAGCACCGGTTGCCGGTATCGCCATGGGTCTGGTTAAGGAAGGCGAGCAGTTTGCAGTCCTGACCGATATTCTGGGGGATGAAGATCACCTGGGTGATATGGACTTTAAAGTGGCCGGAACTGCCCACGGTGTTACGGCGCTGCAGATGGACATCAAGATTGCCGGTATCACTGAAGAGATCATGGATATCGCCCTTGACCAGGCTCTGCATGCGCGTCTGCATATCCTGGCCGAGATGAATAAAGTCATCGCCCGTTCCCGCAGTGAACTGTCGCCAAACGCACCAATGACCATGACCCTGAAGATTGATCAGGACAAGATTCGTGATGTTATTGGTAAAGGTGGTGCCACTATCCGTTCTATCTGTGAAGATACCGGTGCATCGGTTGATATTGCTGACGACGGCACCGTTAAAATTTATGGTGAGACCCGGGAAGTCTGTCAGGCCGCTTATGATCGTGTCTACGGCGTCACTGCTGAAGCGGAAATCGGCAAGATTTACAACGGTACGGTCACTCGCATTGTTGAGTTTGGTGCTTTTGTTAATATCCTGCCAGGTCAGGATGGTCTGGTGCATATTTCCCAGATTGCTGATCATCGGGTTGAGAACGTTGCTGACTACGTCAAGATGGGACAGACGCTTGAAGTGGTTGTGATGGATCTGGACAACCGTGGTCGTATTAAGCTGAGCATGAAAGAAGTTGCTCGTATTAAAGAGCAGCAGGCTGCAGCGGCTGAGTAATCAGCGTTTCAAAGAGGCTGGCCTCAGTGCCAGTCTCTCTCAATATCTGGTTGTGCATTGGAATTTTCTGCTACTCCCTGATGGAGTTATTCTGTGACCCGCAAGAAAAATGAGAGTCACTTTTTTCACGAATTAAGGTTAGTCTGACTGTGTTTAACCCACATGGCGGTGGAACCTAATAATCTTCTTGAGGTCAAACTTCGATATTTATAGTCCAGGCGTGCAGGGCTTTATTCTGAAGGCATCATCAACCCACTCTCATCCAAAACCAGCTAGAGTTGACCGGAAAGTCAGCTCAAGCGGTATTCCTGACAGCTCCAGAAACAGATTTAACGGCAAAAGAGTCTATCAGACTCATAAAGATACAGCTTCAGCGCTGAATGATGCCAAGGATATTGAGGATGCCTTTTGGCAAAAAAAACTATTGCAAGGACGTCACATCACCCCGGCTGATGTGCTCACAGCATATAGAAATGATACAACGTCTCTCAGGGGTGGTTTATTCCTTGAGAGGCTTTGCTTAAAGAACCTTCTTTATAACAATCAAAAAGTTTTCCCGGATCAGGTCATTCAGGAATTCAACCGGAAGCCAAATCTAAATAAGTACAAATTAGCGATAGCGCGCTTCAAATCGCAATGTTGTATAAGGGGACGGCTGTTGCATGGCCAGCGGGTCACGCCGGATGTGGTGGTAAAAGAATATCAGGCAGCCAAAGCATCAATGGAGCTGGCCCGTTTCAAGCAACTCTGTTGTCTGAGGGGGCTGCTATTGAATGGTAACCCGGTCAGACCGGATGCAGTGGTTAAGGATTTTCCGGATAGTCCCGAAGGCAAGATGGGACTGGCGCGCTTTAAAGCGGAATGTTGCCTGAGGGGCCTGTTATTGAATGGCCAGCGAGTCACTCCCGATGCGGTGATTAAGGCTTATCAGGCAGTCAGTGCAACACTTGAGTTGGCGCGCTTTAAGGCGGAATGTTGCTTTAGGGGGCTACCGTTGAATGGCCAGCAAGTCACACCGGATGAAGTGATTAAGGCTTTCCCGTGTAGCCCGCAAGGCAAGCTGGGAATAGGGCGCTTTAAAGTGGAATGTTGCCTGAGGGGGTTGTCATTGAATGGCCGACCGGTCACGCCAGAGGCGGTGGTTAAGGATTATCAGGCAATCAAGGCGACACTGGAGCTGGCCCGCTTTAAATCGGAGTGTTGCCTGAGAGGCTTTCAATTGAATGGCAAGCGGATCTCACCGGATGTGGTGTTTAAGGGTTATCAGGCTGCCAGTGCAACATTGGAACAGGCGCGCTTCAAAGAGGCATGTTGCCTGAAGGGCCTGCTGTTGAAAGGCCAGCAGGTCAAACCTGAGGCGGTCGTTAAGGGTTATCAGGCAGCCAAGGCAGCATTGGATTTGGCGCGCTTCAAAGAACGATGTTGCTTGAACGGCGTGCCGTTAATGGGGCAGCCGGTCACACCCGATGAGGTGGTTAAGGGTTTTGAGGAGGCCAAAGCAACACTGGAGCTGCCGCGCTTCAAACAGGAATGTTGTCTGAGAGGGCTGTCGTTGAATGGCCAGCCGGTTACACCGGATACGGTGATTAAGGATTTCCCGGACAATTCGAAAGGCAGGCTGGGGATGGCGCGCTTCAAACAGGCATGTTGCCTCAGGGGAGTGGCGTTGAATGGTCGGCTGGTCGAAGCGGATGCAGTGGTTAAGGATTATGAAGACGGTGGCTGGTTAATGGAAAGGGCTTTTTTTTATGTACAGCTGGCATTAACGGCAAGAGAATTGAATGGTGCCTATCTGGATAACCGGCAAGTGTTAGAAGCATTTAATGAAGTACCCGGCGATCATGCTGTAAAGCAAGCCGGGTATCTGATTCAAAAGCTGAAACAACCCAGGCATTATGATGAAAACAATGCAGCTCAGGAGATACTTCAAGCGGCTTGGCAAATCTTAAACAACGCATCCCATAAAGACGACGAGCAACAACGACTGCAATGTCAATTGCAATTCATGGCTATGCACTGTGGGTTGTCAATTGATCATCAGAGAGTGTCAGCAGAGCAGGTATTGCAATCCATCAAAGGACTGAGAAACTCGTTTCAGAGTTCACGTATCCATTTCTTCTTCCTGGCGCATTGCTGTATCACAAGACAGTTGGTTAATGGACGACACGTTCATAAGAGTCAGGTTCTGGAGTGTCTTCAGCGCTTTTCTGAAGGAAGCAAGATGCGCCATGCTCTGGGCTTCTGGTTTGAACAATGCAGCTGTGAAGCCAATATAATGGATAATATGCTGTTTAAACGAGAAAATACCGTTGTTCGTGGTAGTGATAGTCATCAAAAATGCTCAGCCTGTGACAGTCAAGCTGAGGCTTCTTTTGCGGTCAGTAGAGAGCACCCAGGATCACCTGAACAGTGTACTGACAACGTTTGGTTTGACTGGTTTTCCACAGATGGAAACGGGTGTTCAGCCAATCTTGACAAAGGAGGCCCACTTCCTTGTCAGGATACTTATTTCAATTCAATAACGCTGAAAACACTGGAGATTATTCAGGAAATCAATAATTCTTATACCGACCCTCCCATTCTGGTTACCGGTTCATACGCACGCTTTTTACAGAACCTCCACTCATCATTTGATGATATTGATATTATCTGCACGAAAGAAGCATCTGTCAGAACCCTTTTTGACAAGCTGCAGGCACTGAATACCGACAGTGAGTCAGACATCCCCCAAAGCGTCATCATCTGGCCTGTCCCGGGATGTCAGGCGATGAAACTGCCAAAGGCCTGGAGTATTCATCTTAAAGACGGTGATCTGGGTATAAAGACAATGGGGTTTAAGGTTCATGTTGACACCAGAGTAACCGACGGAAATGCATCACGACTGCCCGTTCTCGTTCCTGGCGTTGAGAGGCCGGTATGGTGTTTGTTGTTTGCTGAAGAAACCAGATTGTTGAACGATACGCTGCAATATCTCACGGATAACCTTGATCAGCTGACAGAGCAATTGCACAAAGGCGCAGCATTCGACCTGCCTCAAACCATTCTGTTTCACAACCCCCAAAACACCGGGGAGCGTATTTATGGTTTGCTGATAGGCTGTCTGCTTATCCTGAATAAAGCCAAACAGTTTATCGCCCTGCACTCTGAAGGAAAACCTGGTTGCCGACCTAACCCGCTTCAGGAAGAATATCAACGTCTTCATGCGCTGACTGAGAATCTTCAAATGAAATTGACTCACCATGTTTGCCGCCACGATTTTGAGCACAGAGTTAACGACTGGTTATCAACAACCCGGCCTGTGAATGAGTGTGAGGTCAAGAGGAAGGAGGCTGTCGAGGAACTGCTTACGCTGATGAAGCCTGCATAAGATCGGGTAGATTCAACTCATTGAGCATTTGGTTACACTGGATGCAAGCCATAAAAAAAGCACCGTGTGGTGCTTTTTTTATGGTTGATGATTACTCATCAAGGAAGCTGCGGAGGTGATCCGAGCGCGTTGGATGGCGCAGTTTTCTCAGGGCCTTCGCTTCAATCTGACGGATACGCTCACGGGTAACGTCAAACTGCTTGCCCACTTCTTCCAGTGTGTGGTCGGTGTTCATATCGATACCGAAGCGCATTCTCAGTACCTTGGCTTCACGAGCGGTGAGGCCAGCCAGAACCATACGGGTAGATTCCTTCAGACCTTCACCGGTTGCCCGGTCGATAGGCGACTGCATGGTAGCATCTTCAATAAAGTCACCCAGGTGCGAATCTTCATCATCACCAATGGGTGTCTCCATGGAGATAGGCTCTTTGGAGATCTTCAGTACCTTACGAATCTTGTCTTCTGGCATATCCATGCGCACAGCCAGTTCGTCCGGTGTGGGTTCCCGGCCCATCTCCTGCAACATCTGTCGTGAGATCCGGTTCAGCTTGTTGATGGTTTCAATCATGTGAACCGGAATACGGATGGTGCGAGCCTGGTCTGCGATCGATCGGGTAATCGCCTGGCGAATCCACCAGGTGGCATAGGTCGAAAATTTATAACCACGGCGATATTCGAACTTGTCCACCGCCTTCATCAGACCGATGTTGCCTTCCTGAATCAGGTCAAGGAACTGCAGGCCGCGGTTGGTGTATTTCTTGGCAATAGAAATAACCAGACGAAGGTTGGCCTCAACCATCTCTTTTTTGGCACGGCGGGCACGGGCTTCGCCAAGGGACATTTTACGGTTGATGTCTTTTATCTGGACCAGGGAAAGATCAAACTCTTTCTCGATATTGGCCAGCTTTTTCTGGGCACGAACAATCTCTTCGCGATAGTTCTGCAAAGCTTCTATGTAACCGCCGCTGCCAGCGGCCAGTTCATCGATCCAGCCAAGGTTGGTTTCGTTGCCCGGAAATACCTTAAGGAAGATCTTGCGGGGCATTTTGGATTTGCGAACACACAGCTGCATGACCGCGCGTTCGTTATCACGGATGCGCTCCACGGCATTGCGGATTCGGAACACCAGCATGTCGAAGATGCGTGGAACCAGCTTCAGCGGCATGAAAGCCTCGGCCAGTTCTTCAAGTGCCGCCTGGCTGTTATCACGGCCATGAGTGGCAATAGCCCTGGTGGCTTTTTCCAGGGCATCTCTCAGAAGGGTGAAGCGCTCTCTGGCCTCTTCCGGGTCAAGTCCGCTATCGCCCTCTTCTTCGCTGTCTTCATCATCACCATCGTCGTCATCGTCATCAAGTGAATCGTCGATTTCGATATCGTTAACATCGGTATTGGTGATCTCAGTATCATCGTCGGGATCTATATAGCCACTGATAACGTCAGTGAGGCGACCTTCTTCTTCGGTAAGGCGGTCATACTCGTCGAGGACAATCTGGGCAGAACCGGGGAATTGAGCCAGTGCCGACATGACTTCACGCCAGCCTTCCTCGATGCGTTTGGCAATCTGGATTTCGCCCTCACGGGTTAACAGCTCTACGGTACCCATTTCCCGCATGTACATGCGGACAGGATCAGTGGTTCTTCCTGCTTCCTGTTCGACGGCGGCAAGCGCTGCGGCTGCTTCTTCGGCGGCAGCTTCATCGGTGTCGGCTTCAGCCATGAGCAGGGTATCGGCGTCGGGAGCGGTCTCGTAGACGCTGATACCCATGTCATTGATCATGCGGATAATATCTTCCACCTGATCAGGATCGGAAATATCTTCCGGAAGATGGTCATTAACCTCCGCGTAAGTCAGGTACCCCTGTTCCTTACCACGGGCGATAAGCTCTTTTAATCTGGATTGTTGTTGCGAATTTGCTGACATATCAACCCTTTAACAGCGGATATTGACGAACCGGACAAAAAAACGTAAGCAGGCAATTATAGCTCATAAACTGGGTATAGTACCACAGGGCAGCGGCCCGACTTGGTTGGACGAGGTACCGGAATGCATTCCATGACGCGGGTTACCTTTCCTTGGTGTTTTCAGACCGGGTTTGAATTAGAAATGTGGCCAATAATGCAGTTCCACGGGACACAGTGACATTCAAGTATACCTAATATTTTTTGTTGTGCAGTTATTTTTTTATGCATCGATTCGAAGAATCGGTTGCGTTTGCCTGACACTACCAAAAAAAAGATTAACTTTCTCCTTTTTTTTCGTGGTTTTTGCCGGGTGTTATGTCGGTTGCCTGCTGTTGCGTCATCTGCTCTCTGAGCGCTTCCTGATGTTGGCGGAACTGCTGGCGAAGTTCTTCGTTAATTTGTCCCGGCTTTTTGTTCTGGAAGCTCTGGATAAGTGATTTGTACAGGTTCTTCTGATGGTTTAATCCTGCTTTCCGGCGAATGCTGGCCAGGGTTTCCAGAAACTCATCCCGGTGAGCGGTGGTGCCGTGGTCCAGGGCTGCCAGGGCGTGCAGGCGTTGTCCTTTTTCTGTGCCGTACCATTGGGCAATAAGCGTGCTGGCTGTCAGTGACGGCTCTTTTTTCAGGATGGTTAACAGGTCGATCAGTAATTGACTGTCACTGTCGTTTTCCAGTTTCAGGTGGTCAAATGGCTCGGAAACTTCCCGGGCAAACTCCGGATTACATAATAACTGTCGTATGGCATAACCACAGGTCACCAGTCTGGCTGAGTTGGCCAGATGGCCGGTGGAAGGCCTGCGTGAAATCTCAGGAGTGTTATAGATCGGGTGTTCTTCTGGTGCGTACTGTCTTTCTTCGTAGTCTGCATCGATGAAAGGCGCTGGCTCATAATGACCATGATGAACCTGTGCTTCCTGGCTTATGTTGCGGGTTTCCGGCTCTGGCCGGCTTGTGGATAACTCTCTGGTGCGTGCACTTTCCTGAAAGTGAGCTTCCAGGTAGTGTGTGTCGAGTCCTGTCCGGTCTGAGAGCTTTTTCACCAGCAACTGGCGAAACAAGCCTTCGGGCAGTTTATCAAGATAAGGTTGAGCCAGTTTGGCCAAACGGGCACGACCATCCATGGTGGTCAGATCCAGCTCTGACTCCAGTTCCCGGAACAGTAAGTTGTCCAGGCTGATGGCCTGGCTTTTGATTCGCTCAATAAAGCTTTCGGAGCCTTCCTTGCGAACCATGCTATCCGGGTCTTCGCCCTGTGGCAGGAACAGGAAGCGGGCCTGACGACCATCCTGCATGTTGGACAGTGTCGACTCCAGTGCACGCCATGCCGCCCGTCGGCCGGCATCATCGCCATCGAAGCAGAAAATGACTTCAGGCACCACTTTGAACAGTCGCTGCATATGGTCAGGGGTGGTGGCTGTGCCAAGGGTTGCCACCGCGTTGGTGATTCCCTGTTGAGCCAGTGCCACCACGTCCATATACCCTTCAACCACCAGGATGCGGCTCAGCTTGCGGTTGGCCTGCCGGGCTTCAAACAGTCCGTAAAGCTCTTTGCCTTTGTGAAAAACCGGGGATTCGGGAGAGTTCAGATACTTGGGTTTTTCATCGCCCAGAACACGGCCACCAAACGCAATGTAGCGACCCCGGCTATCCCGGATAGGGAAAATGATGCGTTCCCGGAAGCGATCGTACACCGTATTGCGGTCTTCATTGTTGACCAGCATGCCGGTGGTGATCAGCTGTTGCTCTTTTTCTGGTGAGGTAGCCAGCTCTTTTTTCAGGTTGTCCCAGCCCGGCGGTGCAAAGCCGATGGCAAAGTGCTGGCAGGTCTGCGGATCAAGTCCCCGGTTTTTCAGGTAGTGGGATGCCCTTGGGGATTGCTCATGCTGTTTCAGCTGGCGGCTATAGAAGTCCACTGCGCGATCCAGCAGATTGTAGAGTTCGCTGTGGTCCGGGCCCCGTTGCCGGTGCGGGTTTTCTTCCCTGGGGACTTCCAGGCCCAGCTGTCCTGCCAGTGTGTCAACCGCTTCAGGAAAGTCCAGGTGGTCGTGGTCCATAACAAAGCCAACGGCGTTGCCACTGGCTCCGCAGCCAAAGCAGTAGTAGAACTGCTTGTCAGGGCTCACCGTAAAGGAAGGGGTCTTTTCTTTATGGAAAGGGCAGCAGGCAGAGTAGTTGCGACCGGTTTTTTTCAGCTTAACCCGGTGATCGATAACATCGACGATATCAATGCGGGTCAATAGGTCATCAATAAAATACTGGGGAATCCGTCCGGCCATGGTGGAGTGTTCGTAAACAAGGAAAGAATGTGATTTGAAGACTCATTCTATCATTTACCTGGGCGAATGTCGGTATTTATAAGATATTGTTAAAACTTTTGTCTAAGCTGCTGGCTATTTATTGGAGGTTGGGATTGAGTTGGGAGCAAAACAAATGCTGCCGGTTTTGCAATCAGGAATCAACAGCTATCGTGGGTGTAGTCAGGTGCCGCTATCTACCAGCGGTTAATACTAACTCAGGCGCGACTTAACAATTTTGCTGATGGATGACATGTCCGCCCGACCCTGCGCCTGTGGTTTGACAATGCCCATCACCTTGCCCATGTCGGCCATGCCGGAGGCACCGGTGCTGTTAATGGCGAGGTCAACCAGTTCGGTGATTTCAGTTTCCGATAGCGGGGTGGGGAGAAAGTCAGCAAGAACCTCAAGTTCCAGCTTTTCCTGTTCAGCAAGATCCGTGCGCCCGGCAGACTCGAACTGTTCAATGGCATCGCGACGCTGCTTTACCATTTTGTCCAGGACTGCCAGGGCACGTTGATCGTCTAATGATTTTTCATCGACTTCAATTCGCTTCAGTTCGGCCAGGGCCAAACGGATTGTACCCAGTCGTGGCTTGTCGCGATTGCGCATGGCATCCTTCATGGCTTCTGTCAGTTGATCCCTGACAATGCAATCACTCATGACACGTTCCTTTTTACCTGATGTTAAGGTTGGAGGGTTCAAAGCTCAATGGTAGTCAACGCGTAAATCACAGGATTGAAGCAACCGACGTTAAGGTCAGTTGATCAATACAGACGCTCACGACGACGCTGCTCGCGCTGCAGTTTTTTAAGATGACGCTTAACAGCAGCAGCGGCCTTGCGCTTGCGAACGGTAGTTGGCTTCTCGTAGTGCTCACGACGACGAACTTCAGCCAGGATACCAGCTTTTTCACAAGAGCGCTTGAAACGGCGCAGGGCTACGTCAAACGGTTCATTCTCTTTAACTTTAACAGCAGGCATGCAGAGATCACCTTCCTTTTAATAACAAATGTTGACCATGAATCCGCCCCGGTCAGTGCGACTGAGGGCTAAAAAACTCACGGCTGGATTACAGCCAATGCTGCGCGAATGCGATAAATCGCCTCTGTGATTACCAGTATCGTGCTTTGAAAAGACGGGTCTTTACCCAAAGCAGGACGTTAATACTCACACTAACAGGACAGATTAGTCGCAGTTTTTCAAGGGCGCGAATTTTAAAGCTTATTCAACAAAAATGCAAAAAACGCCCACTTAAGTAGTTAACCAAATGAAATCATATATTTCTGGCTAAGTGGACAGTCACTCTCGGCAACTGCTCCTGCGTTGCTCTAGCTCCTGCATCCATGCAGTCGTGCGGCGTTACAACTCCGGTCACATAGCTACGGTTATGCTCCCTGCGTTGTGCCTTGCATAGTAACTGCCCACTTAGCCAGAAATATACGATTCCATTTGGCCAACTACTTAACGTATGATTCTTTCCTTTTATGAAATATCCGGATTCGGGAATTTCATTGGCTCTTTTTTGCACACATTGTTTCACAGGTTGGTTGAATGATTGTTCTCGGGATAGAAACTTCCTGCGATGAGACCGGCATTGCCCTCTATGACAGCGGGAAAGGTCTGCTGAGCGATGCCCTGTTCAGTCAGATTGATATGCACATCGATTACGGTGGTGTGGTACCTGAACTGGCTTCCAGAGACCATATCCAGAGAGTATTGCCCCTGATTAACCAGGTGCTTGAGCAGGCAGGCATCTGTAAAGATCAGATCGATGCCATAGCCTACACCCGTGGCCCCGGGCTGGTGGGGGCCCTGATGGTGGGAGCCTGTATTGGCAAGGCACTGGCCTGGGCCTGGGGCATTCCATCGGTGGGGGTTCACCATATGGAAGGTCATCTGCTGGCCCCCATGCTGGAAGAAACACCCGTAGCGTTTCCATTTGTGGCGCTGCTGGTATCCGGTGGCCACACTCAGCTGGTGCAGGTAGCTGGTATTGGTCGTTACACCCTGCTGGGTGAGTCGGTTGACGATGCCGCCGGAGAAGCTTTTGATAAAGTAGCTGCGATGCTGGGTCTGGATTACCCCGGTGGTCCTGCCATTGCCCGGCTGGCAGAACAGGGGCAGGAAGGGCGTTTTCGTTTCCCACGGCCCATGACCGATCGCCCGGGACTGGATTTCAGCTTCAGTGGCTTGAAAACCTACACCCTGAATACCGTGGCAAAATGCCGTGAAGAAGCAATAGCCAAAGAGCCTATGGTTCAGGATCGTGCGGATATTGCCCGTGCCTTTGAACAGGCGGTGGTGGCAACCCTGACCATCAAATGTCGCCGTGCCCTGCAGCAGACCGGTATGAAGCAGCTGATTATTGCTGGAGGCGTCAGTGCCAATCAGTCACTGCGGGCTGCCCTGGAATCCATGGTGGAAAAAGAAGGTGCGGTACTGCGTTATGCCCGTCCTCAGTTCTGCACGGATAATGGTGCCATGATCGCTTATGCTGGCTGTCAGCGGCTGCTTGCTGGTCAGAGCGATGGGCCTGAAGTGGTGCCTGTGCCTCGCTGGCCTATGGAAGAGCTGGAGCCTGTCGGCTAGTCACAGAAGCCTTTTAAAGATGGGAACCACAAAGGCACGGAGACACAAAGTTTTTTGTTCTGATGTTACCTGTCGAGCAGGTCGTGCCCATCTTTACCTTTGTGCCTCTGTGTCTTTGTGGTTTGATGTTTATTTCCTTTTTTTTAGCGACAGCTTCTTTAGATTTCGTTTTCTGCGCCACTATTTTCATGATTAAAAGAGCGTGAGTTTGACTCCCATGGATAAAGTACGAATAGAAGCCATTGAAACCCGGGCGGTTATCGGTGTTTATGAGTTCGAGCACGAAGCACCACAGCCATTGGTGCTGGACCTGGAACTGACGACTGATTTTACCCGCGCTTTTACCAGTGACGACTTACAGGATGCGCTGGATTACGACGCCATTACCCGACATGTCAGGGCATTTTGTGAGGCCTCCCGGTATCAGCTGATTGAGGCATTGGCTGGCGGTATCATCACTCAGGTGATGAAGCATTATCCGGTGGATAAAGTGGCTGTCACCATTCGCAAGCCGAAGGCTTTGACCAATGCGCTTGCTACTGTCTGGTGTGAGCGAACCCGTACACAGATGATGGGACAGGAATAGCTGACAGTGACTGTCTATGTGCTTGGTATTGGTTCCAATATTAACGCTGAGTATCAGTGTCGTCAGATGATCGCTGCACTGGAGCAGCGATTTGGTAAGGTTAGGGTCAGTGAACTGGTGACCACGAAAGCGGTTGGTGTTGAGGCTCCCGACTACATTAACGGGGTGGTTTGCCTTGAGTCAGATATGAGTGCTGAGGCATTGCAGCAATGGTGCAAGAGGCTTGAAGGGCAACTGGGAAGGGATCGCGAACAGCGCCTTTGTGCTGCGGATATTGATCTTTTACTGGCGTTGGACTGTTCTGGTGCCCTTGTAGTGGAAAAGTTGATCAATCAGGTTAAAGAACCCTGGTTTCGGCCCCTGGTAACAGAGCTGTTAAACAGGAGTATGAGGGAATTGGTATAATTACCATAAAAAAAGGCCGTCTTGAAAAGACGGCCAGAGTATTCAGGGGTTAGCCTGAAAAAACATGGCAAAATAGCCTGCGCTTATGTGCTAGCGTTGTTTTCATTCATCTTCGCCAGCTCATTGTTCAAACGGTCCAAACGCTCCAATAGAGGTGAGGGATCAGTGAACAGCGAGGGTATTGGGCCTTGAGGTAAAGAGATTGGATTAATCAAGAGGGCTCTTTCGTCACTGTATTCAGAACTATTGTCACTGTATTCAGAATCATCGTCAGGATTTAATTTACTATCAATGACGGGGTGGTGGCTATGGAGCTCATCTTTTGCGTCTGCAACGAACCTACTGCCGGAGAGAAATCTCTCTACCTCTTCTGGCGAGCCATCGCAAATCTTTTCCAGCAATTCCATGCGACCGGAATGATGGTGCCTTACAGGCTTCAATGTTGGCATTTGCTCAATTAATTCACGGATCGCCATTTCTCGCTCCTCACGCTCAAACAAATGCTTGGGCATGGCAGCAACGCTCTCGCCATCGTCATTCGCCTCTGAACTGTTCTCAGAGAAACAGAAATCACCATCGACTGTACGAACTCTTGGTTGGCTGCTTTTTGCGCTCAGTAGCTCATTGTGAGCATGCACATTTTCCTCGGTCAGAGCGAAGAGTTTTTCTCCAATCTCGGCTGCCAGGGCTTCTGGGCTGTCTAATTGTTCCGGTGTTTGTTGTTCTACAGAAACTCCGGGTCTAATGACAACAGGAACTTCGGGTTCAACAACAGGAACTTTGGGTTCAACAACAGCAACTATAGGTTCAACAGCTACAGGAGTTTCGGGTTCAGTGACAACAGAAGCTTCAGGTTTGCTGGCCAGCGCACTGTTTTTGACAATGGTTTGGGACTTATCGTAGCCCTCATGCCTGCCATCAACGTCACTGTACTTAACCATCCAGTGGTTGCTGAGTCGGCCAGGTGCCTCTTCCCATTTTACCTTGCCATCAAGGTCTTTCAGGACTTTGCCATTTTCATCTCTCTGGGCAACATAGCCTTGATATGGAGCCTGGCGCATCTTGCTCCACTTCATGCCTTCCTGATTCTGGTAATCCGGGGCAGACACTCTTCCGTTGTAAGCCGGGGTTAGCTTCCTGTCAGGCGTGGGGATGATCACATCGTTCACCTGGGCATACATGGTTTTGTCGACACCAGTGACATTGCCGCCGGCATCTTTGGTGAAGATATCCAGGGCGTTACCCTTCGCATCTTTGTAAACCCAGTTTTTCAAACGCCCAATGTCCAGCCTGTCGCGTTTGTCTGATACCCTTTTATCGAAATCAGGATCTTGAGGGTCACGAACAAGTGCACCGTTTTTCCAGTCATCAATGTCTTGTGTACGGTGTTCCTGAAGGTTCGGGCACATCTGGTTCAGGTAATCAAGCTCTTGTTGGATCGAGGTCTTCTCGCACTCTTTGGCATAGATTGCCAGGTGGCGCTTGTTGATATCGATATACCTTTGCTGATCGCTGATGAGCTTATTTAATGACTCAATCGCAGACTTGTTTCCACCTTTTTCTGCCTGCTTCAGCTCTTTCTGCATTTCTCCAAGCCTGGATTCTAACTTTTTAGCCCATGCCTGAACTTCTTCTTTATAGGCTTCAGGATTCGGCGCTCTATTGATGAAGTTTTTGGTATCCTCGTTGTTCGGGTAGGCCGCATCAAAATCAGCCATCATTGTCGCCACGTCTTTGCCAAGGGTTTGTACTGCTGCGTGAAGCTTGGCGTGATATTGTTCTCTGACCAGCTTGAATGCTGCGATCACGTTCTCATCAGTGCATTTAAATACAGGACGTTTGGGAGGCTCGCCGGGGTGAACAGGCGCTTTTTGATCAAGTGCTTTACCTTTCTTCGCCGCTTTCTGTTTGGCATTCTGGTATTTTGCATTGTCCTTGATGAATGCTGCCAATAACTGTTCGTAAGCTGCCATTTCTTTGTTGTAATTATACATAGCGGTGGCCAGCGCAGGGTCGTTACCCAGTCTCATGGCTACTGATGCATGGTCAGCATCCAGTAAATGATCTACAACCTTACCGCCCGGGGTCTTCTCTTTAACCGTCACGGTTGCCCGATTATTTTCGTTAGCTACCGCCAGGGTACGGGTCGGGGTGTAGTAGTATTTTTCACCGGTTTTTGGATCTTCGTGGAGTACTTTTTCTTTGTGCAGCTTCAGCTTGTTAGCCGCCAGTTGCTCATTGAACAGGTGGTTGGCTTCAGCGCGAGCTTTTTGATTCTTTACCTTGTCTTTAACTTCCATGTCGGTAACACCGAAGTGGTTGGCCAGCCTTGCGCAATTCAAGTCCTCGTGAAGCTGGTTATGCCGTTGCTTGGCCTCTGTCATGCAGAGCTTGTCAAATGCCTGACTTTTTTCCTGCTTGAGAGCATCCTCAGCCTGCTGTGCAGCGGTTTTCTGCTCCAGCTTTCTGGCATTATACTTGGCCGGATGGAATACATAGAGTAACCCTTCGTAAGCAGGGGTAATCACGTAATCTTGCAGAGGTTTGGTAACAAATTTAACAGCGTTAAAGATGAGCTTTAAGGGGGCAACAAGGAATGAGCCCACGACTTTCAACTTACCAATTACACGCTCGCCCAGGCTGAGCTTGTGAATGACAGTAATTGGCTGTTCTTTTGTCTCAGAAGTTTTCTCAGCAGTTTTGCCTTCAGCAGTTTTGCCTTCAGCAGTTTTGCCTTCAGCAGTTTTGCCTTCAGCAGTTTTGCCTTCAGCAGTTTTGCCTTCAGCAGTTTTGCCTTCAGCAGTTTTGCCTTCAGCAGTTTTTTCTGGCTTTTCAGCAGTTTTGCCTTCTGCGGTTTTTTCTACCGGAGTCGTCTTGGCAGGTTTCACCGGAGCAGGCTCTGTCTGGACAGATTTTTGCGCAGACCCTGCCGGTGTGCCACCTATAGCAGCGATGCCTTGTTTAATTCTGTCAGACAGCTTTAAAGGTCGTGGCTGCCGCTGCGACGTTTGGGTTTGCTTGTCTACCCGGGTTGTTGTGGATGTTGCCACAGGCTGGGCATTAATAACCGGAGACGGTTTGACGCCCGGTGGAGGCGGCGGTACCGGTGGGATGTGAGCCGGAGTTACCTGTGTTACAACTGGACCTGTGTTTGCCATGGTTTATGTCCTTATTCAGTTTGTATGATTAATTACATCAATAAAGTATTGACTGAACATTTGGACACTTTATTTGGAGTTTTGTTCCAGTTTAATACTAATTAATGAAGTGTCAGTAATTAGAATGTGTTTTGGAATGCGTTAAGAGCTTGAAATTACTATCAATAGCTCTTAACGCTGTATCATAGATAGTTGTGGCTCTAATCACTGATTTTATTCGTTAAGATGCATTTTTGATTGAATTTGCTGAAGCCGCTTCTGTCTTAATGCTTCACCCAGGGCTTTTCCTGTGATGTTTTCAGTCATCAAATCTCTGGCTTTAATGGATAAACAGCCAGCCAATAGTTCAATGATCTGGCTTTTTTTCAATTTAACCGTTGCCAAGCTATAGGAAAGAGTCGTAATCAGGCTGATAAAGCGTTCAGGGCGGCGCAGGGCATCGGTGGCTTCAAACAGGGTCATCAGGGACTCTGCATCGTTGCTGTGAATAACCGACGCAACACTTTGGGCGTGCTCTGTGACCAGAAGGGCCATATCGGCATATTCTGAGGGTAATCGCAATCTGGATGAAACACCCTGAACCGTCAGTATGCCATTGGTTTTTTCCGCTTCGGCCTGAGGCAGTAAAGGCGAGAACAGGCAGCCAAACCGGATCAGTGCTGTGTTGTTGTCCCGGGCGGCCATGTTGAGGTGCAATAAGGTCTGGTTATGGATCAGGGATCGGAACTCGGGCAATACGGCTTGAAGAGCGCCGCAGCTTTCCAGGGTTTGAAAGTAGACCGAAGGGCTTGGTTCCATCAAGGCCCTTGATGTTTCCTGCCATACTCTTTCGGGTACCAGATGGGATGCTTCGCCGTTATTCACCATGTTGCCCATTAATTCCAGCGTCTCTTCTGCAACCTGAAAGCCAAGGGGGGCAAGTCTCGCGGCGAACCGGGCAACCCTGAGGATTCTAAGAGGATCTTCCTGAAAAGCAGGCGATATGTGGCGAAGTCGGCGGTTTTTCAGGTCTTCCTGACCTCCGTATGGGTCAATAATGTTCCCGTGCTGGTCCTCTGCCATGGCATTAATGGTTAAATCCCGTCTCAGTAAGTCTTCCTCCAGGGATATGTCAACGGATGTGTAAAAGCTGAAACCCGCATAACCATGCCCGGTTTTGCGTTCCGTTCGGGCCAGTGCGTATTCCTCTTTGGTTTGCGGGTGAAGGAAAACCGGGAAATCCCGGCCAACCGGCTGATAGCCCAGATCCTTCATCTGCCCGGGTGTTGCACCAACGACAACCCAGTCATTGTCCTTAACAGGCAAACCCAGTAATTGATCTCTGACCGCACCACCTACCCGATAGACTTGCATAAATGAGGACTATTCCAGATATAAAAGTAAGAACTGTTTATAGCAAAATGGTGTATTTTTTTCCCTGTTTAAAATTTTATTTTAATATTTTTATCTCTGGGAGATGATTATTTTATAAAAATGGTTCTTTGGGTGTTTTTTGAAATACTTTTCTCTGTTCAAAGCCATAAAATATCTTTAACAATGTGTTGGGTATAGAGGAAGGTACGAAAGCATTCATATCAATAGCGCCTGATGAAGCGTTTTTCCCACCCGATAAATTCATATGGACGTACTTGGGGGAAGGTTATGAGTGGTCATCAATGGGTTAATGAAGCCATCAGCAAAATTGAGGCGGACTTTCAACGCAGTGCAGATACACATCTGATACGGCTTGAATTACCGGGAATCAACGGTGTCGAGGTGTATCTGAAAGATGAAAGCACGCACCCGACGGGCAGCCTTAAGCACCGTCTGGCCAGGTCTTTATTTCTTTATGCCATCTGTAATGGTTGGGTTGATGAGAATACCACCATTATTGAGTCCTCTTCAGGAAGTACAGCCGTTTCTGAAGCCTACTTTGCCCGACTGCTGGGCTTGCCATTTATCGCCGTAATGCCCAGATCGACCTCCATGCAGAAGATACAACAGATCAGGTTTTACGGTGGTCAGTGTCACCTGGTCAATTGCTCCAGTGAGATTTATGCCGAATCCCAGCGGTTGGCCAGGGAGCTGAATGGACACTATATGGACCAGTTTACTTATGCAGAGAGGGCAACAGACTGGCGGGGTAACAACAATATTGCTGATTCCATTTTTCGGCAGATGCGGGCTGAGAAATACCCGGTGCCCAGCTGGATTGTCATGAGCCCGGGAACCGGAGGAACATCGGCCACCATTGGACGCTACATTCGATACCAAAAGCTGAATACCCGGTTATGTGTTGTGGACCCCGATCACTCTGTTTTCATGGACTACTACACCAGTGGTGACTCAAGCCTGACGATTGACCAGGGCTCTCTTATCGAGGGTATTGGGCGGCCGAGAGTCGAACCATCATTTATTCCCGGTGTGATTGATGACATGCGTAGAGTGCCTGATGTAGCCGCTATTGCAACCATTCACTGGCTGGAAAGGATACTGGGTCGCAAGGCTGGCCCGAGTACCGGGACTAATTTATATGGAGCCTTGCAAATTGCTGCACAGATGAAATCCGATGGTCAGGAAGGATCTATCGTTACCCTGTTGTGTGATCCGGGTGATCGTTATCTGGATACCTGTTATAACCCTGACTGGTTTGCTGCCCAGGTTGGGGATATACAGCCATGGATAGACGATTTATGTCGCTTGTACGGCAAATAATACCAACCTTCACAGACTGCCTTCAAAAGAGAACGGCCGCAGATGCGACCGTTGAGGGTTAAACGTCAGAAGATTAAACGTCGGTACCTCGCTGCCCGAGTGGCCCGTATTTATTCTCCAATCCCCTGGCTTGAGCATTTAAGGCTTCACGAGCACCTTCAATAGCACCTTGTTTGGCCATTTTAAATACCTCCTGGCCCAGGGCATCCTGAAGTGAGGGAGACAGTCCGGATTGTTGGCCCATTTGTTGAGTTCTGGATTGCTCATCAGTCCTGACCTCATTTGTTTGTTGGCTGGCCAGTTCTTCAGTTAACTGCTTCTGTATTCCTGGTTTTGAAGAAGATTCAAGGAACGATTCGCATTTAGTTGCTTGCTCATTATGCATAGCTGCTTGCTCGCGATGGAAACTAAGATCCCGGAGGGCATCGGCGTTCAGCCGCTCCCTTGTAGGTCCCTGCTGGCCATAATGAGAAACACCTTCACCCACTAAGCTACGCATTTGTTGAATGTCGCTGTCGACTCTCTGCTCAAGAACTGTACGTTGCGGTGTTGGAGCAGTCTCTTTGCTGTCAGGAGGAACGGAGCGGCTATCAAATTGAGCATGCTGGGTTGACCCGGTTACCGAGGCCTGAGGATGTGCCCCATAAGCTGGAGTCTGCGCATGCCCGGGGGTTGCAGGAGTATGTGTGGGAGCCGGGGTATATGGCGGCATTGCTGAACGGTGTGGGTCTTGTTGATGGCCTGTATGGGGTGATTGACTGCTTACTGGCTGATGGGCAGCGGGTGCAGGCGCGGGCGCAGGCGCGGGCGGTGCTGCGGATTGTTTCGCTCCCTGGTCAGGGGCCTTTTCCGGCGCTTTCTGCTCAGCACTCTTTCCCGAGTCAGCCGTTTTTTCCTTTTCAGCAGTTTTTCCTTTTTCAGCAGCTTGCTCTGATGATTTTGATTCAGGTGCCCCCCCTGCATGCCTCGTATTGCTAAAGAATTTCCCCAGATTCAAGCGTTCAAGTAAGGTTTTATCGCCAGCTGATTTCTGTTCACCTTCAGCGGCTTTCTTTTCACCTTCAGCAGCTTTCTTTTCGCCTTCAGCAGCTTTTTTTTCGCCTTCAGCAGCTTTCTGCTCGCCGTTAGTCTTAGCCTCTTCCGGAGTTGCAGGGGCAGTTTCTGCGGCAGTTGCTCCCGCTGGAGATTGAGGCGTCATGTAACTGGTAGCGGGGTGCTGTGCAACGGAGCCGAAAGGGGGCTCACCGCCCTGTTGCTGATAGGGCAAGGCTGCAGCCTCTGGTCCGGAACCACGCAATTGAAGTGCCGGATCACGTGTGCTGACATTATGCCCACCATAGTAGCCAGTCGGCCCAGATGACTGTCCGGTCTGAAGCCCACCCGCTGCCGGTGGAGTGTAGATTTGTTGTGTGCCCGATGCTGGTAATGGGTTCGCCATTATTTAATCCTTGTTAAATTGATGGAGAAATTGGGGGTTAAAAATTATGCAGATCTCATTTTGCCAAGATGGCAACAACATTCGACAGGTGGGAGTGTCATTGGTTCTATATCAATTAGTAATTATTGTTTTATAAAGATATATTGTTTTAATTGTTTTTGCCTGCCGGTGTTTTTAAGTGATCTGGTTATTTACAGGACAATTGACTTATGGGGGGCTGTATTTGTCAAAGGTAATAAAAAGAGAATCTGAACAATATTTTGATGATCTTGCCTTGTGGTTATTGCTTGTTTTCTCTTTATTCAGGAAAAATATAAACTTTTTGATGAACTATCGTTGGGTTTTATCAGTCTACAAAATGAGAATACATTCATGATTGGTTCAGGGTGATCAGTTAAGGAGTGCGATTTCTGATGCCGGTGTAGTTAACCTGGCATTGATGTGCAGAACCGGGGAGTAATATTAAATACTCAGGAAGAGCGATAGATATTCTAAATACAACGGTCAGGATCATTGGCAGCAGTCTGGTTATTCATCCTGCACGCCACAAATTGGAGAAAGGAAATGGAGAAGGGTATGTTCCAGGCAAAAGATGCATTCAACGCAGGTATTGTCCGGCAAAAGCCAGCCGAACTCTGGTCGATGATCTCTCCTCATTACTCCGTGGATGAGGCTTCATGGTTACAGGAACTGGTGCAGATCCTGGATGAACAGTCCGGAGATTACCCTGAGACAGCCAGTCAAGCCACCAGAATGATTGAGCAGGTCAGGAGCAGTGATAATGGCATTCATATGATTGATGCATTGTTATTGCAGTACAGCCTGGACACTCGGGAAGGTATTTTGCTGATGTGCCTGGCTGAAGCCCTGATGCGCATTCCCGATGATCGGACTGCCGACGCCCTGATCCGCGACAAGCTCAGTGTGGCTGACTGGAAAAAACACCTGAGCCAAAGTGACTCTCTGCTGGTCAATGCCTCCACCTGGGGGTTGCTGCTTACCGGCAAGGTGGTCAACCTTGACGCCGGGGAGGATGGTTCTGCCGGAGGGGTTATTGGCAAACTGGTGAACCGGATGGGGGAACCGGTCATTCGCCAGGCGGTTAACCAGGCCATGAAGATTATGGGGCGTCATTTTGTCCTGGGGCGTAATATTTCAGAAGCGTTAAAGAATGGCCTGAAACAACGGGAAAAGGGGTATACCTACTCTTTTGATATGTTGGGAGAGTCTGCCCTGACCATGGAGGATGCCCGGCGTTATCACGATGAATACCTGGCGGCGATCAGAGCAGTGGCCGCTGAGCCCGACCACGGAAACTCCCCCCGTGCCGGAATTTCCATCAAGCTCTCTGCACTTCATCCACGCTATGAAGTGGCACAGAAAGCGCGTGTGTTCCGTGAACTGGTGCCTGCGCTGGTGGATCTGGTTCGTGAAGCCAGGGCGGGCAATGTAGCTATCAATATGGACGCTGAGGAACAGGATCGTCATGAGCTGTTTCTGGAAGTGTTTGAGCGGGTTTACCGGCACCCGGATTGTCGTGGCTGGGGTGGGCTCGGCTTGGTGATCCAGGCTTACGGCAAACGGGCACTGCCGTCGTTGTGCTGGCTTTCTGCCCTGGCCCATGAGCAGGGAGACCGCATTCCGGTTCGTCTGGTAAAGGGAGCTTACTGGGACAGTGAAGTAAAGCTTTGCCAGCAACAGGGGCTGACCGGGTATCCGGTTTATACCCGCAAGGAAGCGACAGATGTTGCATACCTGGTGTGTGCCAGATTTCTGTTATCCGAGCCTGTCAGGTCGGCGCTCTATCCACAGTTTGCCAGCCATAATGCCCACACTGTCGCCAGCATTCTTACCATGGCAGAGCTTGAAGGTGCCGCTGATTTTGAGTTCCAGCGCCTCCACGGTATGGGGGATGCGCTCTATAATTTCATCCTGACTGATCATCGTCGTCCGGTGCGTATCTATGCGCCTGTTGGCAGTCATAAGGATCTGCTGCCTTACCTGGTTCGTCGTTTACTTGAGAATGGTGCCAATTCCTCCTTTGTTCATCGCCTGGTGGATGCGAAAACCCCGGTTGCTGCTCTGGTTCAGCATCCGGTGGAGACGTTAACAGGCCGGGTTTGTTTGCAGAACGACCAAATCCCGTTGCCACCTGCTATTTACGGCCAGTCACGGAAAAACTCACTGGGTGTGAATGTGGATATTGACAGTCAGTGGCAGCCATTTCAGCAAAAAGTACAGAGCTTTATGGGGCATAAATGGACTCAGGGGCCGTGGATTGATGGTCAGCTTGTACCGTCAACAGAGACCTCTGAAATAACGTGCCCCTATGACCGCTCTCAGATTGCAGGCCATTTGGGATGGAGTGATAAAACTCAGGCCGATGAAGCCATTGGCATTGCTGAAGCGGCCTTTGAGCGCTGGAATTCCACACCCGCAGAACAGCGGGCAGACTGTCTGGAGAAACTGGCAGACTTACTGGAGGAAAACCATGAGGAGCTGGTGGCCCTGTGCCATCAGGAAGCTGGCAAAACCGTGCACGATGCCATTGATGAAGTGCGGGAGGCGGTGGATTTTTGCCGCTATTACGGGAGTCAGGCACGGGAGCGGTTTTCATCAACCATCATGATGCCGGGGCCGACGGGTGAATCTAACGAGCTGCGGCTTTGTGGGCGAGGGGTTTTTCTCTGTATCAGCCCCTGGAACTTTCCCCTGGCCATTTTCCTCGGGCAGATTACCGCAGCGCTTGCCGCCGGGAATACGGTGATAGCCAAACCTGCTGAGCAGACCGGCCTGATTGCGGGCAGGGCAGTTGAGCTGATGCTGGCAGCGGGAATTCCAGGGGATGTGATTCAATTATTGCCCGGCGATGGTGCGACGGTGGGTCGTCAGCTGGTGGCCGATGCCCGGATTGCCGGTGTCGCTTTCACCGGCTCCACGGAAACCGCCCGGTTGATTAATCAGACGCTGGCGAATCGCCCGGGCGCGATGATACCGCTGATTGCTGAAACCGGTGGTCAGAATGCCATGATTGTCGATTCCACCGCACTGCCTGAGCAGGTGGTGAATGATGTTCTCTTGTCCGCCTTTGGCAGTGCCGGGCAGCGCTGTTCAGCGCTCAGGGTACTTTATGTGCAGAAAGATATTGCTGACCGGGTGATCACTCTGTTGCAGGGGGCAATGGAGGAGTTGTCTATCGGCAATCCGAGTCTTCATTCTACCGATATTGGCCCGGTTATTGATGAGAAAGCCCGCCAGTCACTACAGACACATATCCAACGAATGAAACAAGAAGCCAGGCTGCTGTTTGAATGCCAACTGCCAGCGAATTGCGCTAACGGCAGTTTTGTTGCGCCGGTTGCCTTTGAAATTGACCATATTGGCCAACTGGAGAAGGAGCACTTCGGCCCTGTACTCCATGTGATTCGTTATGATGCGAAAGCCTTACCTGAGGTGATTAAGCAGATCAACAGTACCGGGTATGGCCTTACCCTGGGAATTCACAGTAGAAACGAAGTGACGGCGACGTTTATTGAGCAGCGGGTCAGGGTAGGTAATATCTATATCAACAGGAACCAGACTGGCGCTGTCGTCGGTGTTCAGCCATTTGGTGGCCAGGGACTGTCAGGCACCGGTCCAAAAGCGGGTGGGCCAAACTACCTGCAGAGGTTTGCCACCGAACAGACGTTGTCGATCAATACCACGGCTGTTGGCGGAAACGCCACGTTGCTGTCTTTGGGGAGTGAGTCTGTGTAAGCGGCAAAACCCTCGTTCACATGCGATGAGGGTGTTGCGAAAAGCCTCAAAAAGCCTTGAACCACAAAGGCACAAAGACACAAAGACACAAAGTTATTTTGGGTTTGCCTGAGCTACGCTCAAGAAACAAAAAAGGCTTCCTTTGTGCCTTAGTGTCTTTGTGGTTCAAGGCTTTTATACCTACCGCTTCACCTCATGGAGCAGCGGGAAAACAGCAGTGTCTGGTTAATCCTGTGTTACCCGGTTAACCTCTTCAAGGCTGGTAACCCCCTGCAGCGCTTTCAATAGCCCCGATTGGCGAAGGTTGTTAAAGCCTTCTTTCTGGGCCTGCTCCGAGATTTCCAGAGAGTTACCTTCGGCCATAATGATCTGCTGCATACCTGGAGTGATCGACACTACCTCATAAATACCCACACGACCTTTGTAGCCGCCCTTGCAGCTGTCACAGCCTTTAGGGCCAAAAATCTCGGCGGAATCCGCCTGCTCTTCGGTAAAGCCCTCTTCCAGCAGTGTTTCTTTCGGGATTTCAACCTTTACCTTGCACTGGTTGCACAGTCTTCGTGCCAGACGCTGGGCAATAATCAGACTGACCGAGGTTGCGATGTTAAATGATGGAACCCCCATGTTCTGCAAACGGGTCAGGGTCTCTGCCGCACTGTTGGTGTGCAGGGTGGACATCACCATATGGCCGGTCTGGGCCGCCTTGATGGCAATATTGGCGGTTTCCAGGTCCCGTATCTCACCCACCATGATGATATCCGGATCCTGACGCAGGAAAGCCCGCAACGCCTGGCTGAAGTCCATACCCTGCTTGGGGTTAACGTTCACCTGGTTAATACCTTCCAGGTTAATTTCCACCGGGTCCTCTGCGGTGGAAATGTTTCGCTCATTGGTATTGAGAATGTTCAAACCGGTATAGAGCGATACCGTTTTTCCTGAACCAGTGGGTCCGGTAACCAGAATCATGCCCTGTGGCTGGTGCAGGGCGGTCATATACATCTCTTTCTGCTCTTCTTCGTAGCCCAGGGCATCAATCCCCATTTTGGCACTGGAAGGATCGAGGATACGAAGTACGATTTTCTCGCCCCAGAGCGTGGGCAGCGTGTTGACCCGAAAGTCGATGGCCTTGCTTTTCGACAGCTTCATTTTTATCCGGCCATCCTGCGGCTTTCTGCGCTCGGAAATATCCATGGCCGACATGATCTTCAGTCGTGAAGCAATCCTGGACCCGAGGGAGACCGGGGGGCGATTGACTTCATGGAGCACACCGTCGGTTCTAAAACGAACCCGATAGGTTCTTTCATAGGGCTCAAAGTGCAGGTCCGATGCACCGCCTTTGATGGCAGACAGCAGCATCTTATTGACGAACTTCACCACCGGCGTGTCATCCTCTCCGTCGCCGCCGGAGGTTCCCAGGCCATCATCTCCTGAATCATCAACCGCACTGACTTCAAGGTCTTCAAGACCGACCATCCCATCGTCGTCGGCAAACATGCCACCGGTATCATCCAGGGCAGTATCAATCATTTTCTCCAGAATTTCGGGCTCCGACAGGACCGTATGAATGGTCAGGCCGGTATTAAAACGGATTTCATCCAGACCCTGAAGGTTGGACGGATCAGAAACGGCGGCAAACAGGTGTGAGCCCCGCTTGATCAGCGGCAGCACATTGTGCTTTCGCATCAGTTTTTCTTCGACGACGTCTTTGACGAAATGCTCTTTGTCAAAGGCTCTGAGATCGATCACTGGCAGGCCAAACTCTTCGGCAGTGGCGAGAGTCAGGGCATTACCGTTGACCAGTTTTTTTTCCAGCAGATATCGGGCGAGCGGCTTGTTGGCCTTGGCAGCAGCGGCTTCAGCGTCGTGAATGTCGGCCTCTTCCATCAATTGATCGGCCAGCAGGCGGGCAGCCAGCCCGGTCAGAGGTTTGTTTGCCATAACCTGTTTCTGTCCCTGGAGATTGAATTCATTGTCAGGGCCTGATGATGTTTCGCTGAACTGGCAACGGGGCATCAACAGGCTCTTTGTAATATATCAGCATAAATGGCGGATGGTTAAGGGTGGTTTTGTGCGGGGGGATTTTATCGGCCTGGGTTTTTGTCGGGAATCTTCCGGCTTTAATGGGGGATTTTGCATGGGCTGCGAGTTTGGATAGGCCCTCCCGGGGTACCGAGGGTTTCGCAACACCCTCAGTACCCTGGGAACCAGGTTAGAAGGTATAACCAACCGTTCCGGTAATGGTGCCTTTACGCAGAACGTTGTCGGCATCGCCACCCCAGGTCACTTTGGCCATCATATCGTCGTATTTGGCGGTCAGGCCCATGTTGATCCTTTTCTCGCCTTCTTCAAAGCGACCAGAAAAATGGGAGTTGCCATTAACGTCATGAGTAAAGCGGAAAGTGGACTCAAGGTTCAGTCCCTGCATTGCGACATCGTTCCAGTTGGCACCAACCATTACGTTGTAGCCCCAGCTGTTTCGGTCGAGGCGTTCTTCCGCATCGATTCCTGATTCAGCGCCCTTTCCTAAGATGCGGCCATAATATTTATCATTCAGGCCAGCTACTTGTTCAAACGCCGCTTCAGCAACAACGTACATCAGATCTGTGCCAAGAACGGCCCCAAATGGCTGGATGACAGATAAAGAGGCATCCCACATTGGCACTCTTTCAATGTTTTGATACCACTGATCTGTGCCAGTTTTAGTCTCGGTTGCCTCAGAAACAACAAAGTCCAGACCGTTAGCAATATTTCCAAGAGCTGCTGAAGCACTGCCAAGGATATCGTCTGGATGGTCAAGCCAGATTGGTGCATTTTCTCTATAGGTGATTTCACCGGCAATTTGTGTGTAGCCCCAGACTTTGGTATTGAAGCTGGCACCCCAGAGTTTAATGTCTTCTGGGTAAATCACTCGGGCATCAACTCCATTGGCAAGCATATTAAGAGTTGCAATACCACCCGCAAGTCCTTGGGCTTGTGGTGAAAGGTTATTTGGTGCTGCAGCGCCGCTAGCGGCGGACAAAAGTTCCCTTATTGCGCCAGCTGAAGTGCTTGCAATATCAAATGCACCTGTCGTTGGGTCGATGCCGCCAACTAACCCAATGCCTCGTGCTGCTTCGCTTTGAGAAACTCTGGCTTCAAAGAACGGAAGGCTTGAATGGTAGTTTGCGTAATATAAAGCAAATTCGGTATCAGGTAATGCCTCTGGTGTGAATGTAAACTTCACTCCCCACTGGCCAGAATCCTTGGCCGCTTCGACACCACCTACATTGGCAACCTTTCCGTAGTCGGCAGCTTGCAGAATACCAGCTTGCTCCAATACAGCATCCTGGCCTTTCAGTCCGAAATCCGATAGTTC
This sequence comes from Thalassotalea sp. G20_0, assembly GCF_017744175.1. NCBI lineage: Bacteria > Pseudomonadati > Pseudomonadota > Gammaproteobacteria > Alteromonadales > Colwelliaceae > Thalassotalea > Thalassotalea sp. G20_0. Next base: position 54,000 of record NZ_JAGHQV010000031.1, read on the forward strand.
ATAGTAGGCAAAGTCAGAGCCCGGAACAAAGAGATCTGAGCCAGAACCGTAAGTACCACGCCCCAGCATAATTGAACGTTCCCAGTCGTATTGGGCAAAGGCTGACAGTTTCATTTCATCATTGAACTGGAGGTCTGCCATCAGCATGCCCTGGGCAATGTTCAGATCACCATCAGAGCCAGGGAGGGAAGAGAGTGCAACATCATAGGCGTTCAGATCTCTCAAACCACCGGCGTAGAAAATGGATTCGCCCCAGTTATGGGTCTGATCACCCAGTTTAAGGCTGAGTTTCTGGCCGCCTTCAAATGTCCAGTCACCGTATAAATAAGCGCTTTGTAACTTGGCCCCCCGGCCTTGATTATCTTTTACTTCATCAGACCAGCCGTTAAATGTTCCAGTCTCATCGTCAAAGCCTTTTGCAACATCCTTAGCGTTATTGGACTCCCACTTATTGCTGCCATTCATCAGTACATGGTCGTAAAAAGCCGTAGCACGACCATAGAAACCGTAGTTATCTTTTTTCAGGTCCAGCTCAGAAGTCAGTTTGAGAGCCTTGCTAACAAAGCCTTTATCAAAAGAACGATCGCCGTCGTTCTCATTTTTCTCAGAGCCATCCGGTGTTTCATAACCTTCCAGATCATACTTGGCCCCCAAAGTAATGGTAGTATTGAGAGTCCCCTGCACTTCACCATCCATTGCCTCAAACTCATAAGCTTGGGTAGAAGCAGCGAAAAGCAGTGTACCGGATAAGACAAAACCAGCGGTTGCAGGTGCGAGCTGCAGTCGTTTTTGTGGTGTCAACATGAGATGGTGTGTCCTTGCCGTTTATTATTAGAGTTATTTTTCCACCAATGGAGCATTCTAACGACGCTGTAGCGCGGGTAAGCCGGATTCCTTTACAGCCCCGGAATTCCTGAAAGATAGTCCCCACTATCACCGGTTACCTGACTACATTTTGAACCACAGTTGGCTATATATACGACGATGTTTAGAAAGTGCTCTTGGTATTATTTTTATTGTTTTGTGTTTCGGCCCGTCTATTTGTACTAAAGAGCATAGTGGTATGCAAGAAATTTATACCCTGTCTGGTTATTTCCTTCTTGATCTTTTTCCCCTTGTTTTACAGGGCTTTTCTTCCTGTCAGAGCGAGCTGTCTGGTGGTTACCTGTGATGGGACAACCAGTTTAACCTGTGTCTTTAATGTGAGCTGGTGCTCTTTGTGGGATAGCAAATCAACAGCTATAACCCTCGTAGACACAATGGTTTTCATTAGAATTCATCATCTGTCAGAGATGAATTTTTCGAATTTTCCGGGAAGATTGAGGTCCTTGATGCTTCTGCGGATTGGGAAATTCAGTTCGGGACGAATGACGGCACGGCATACGTTCTGAAGTGTTGGCACTGTTTCTGCCTTGCTGACCAGCTTATCCAGTAAGCCCAATAGATTCTCCAACGATGCCCGCTCCTTACGCGTGCAACCGGAGGCCAGTTTTTTTTGAGTATTTGAACGATCGATTGCTAATTTTTCCAGATATTGTTGGTATTTTTGCCGGAGTCTGGTGTGTTTTATTGAGTTTGTTGGGGCAACCAGGAAGGTCTCTAACATTAATTCTAACGGTTCAATGAATTCAGCTAACTCTGTCGTGTCGATGGTCATTGGGTCGGCACCGCTTTCTAGCAGTGTTTGAATCATTGATTTTCTGACGTTTGCGCTCTCTTCTTTATCTTTGCCTTTATAAAGCAGGGTAAACCTTAATGCCGTCATCCTCTTGCACTCGCCCTTGTAGGACCAGGGCCCGGTAGTCATGTTGGGGTTGGCTTTATGAAGCAACAGGGCTTCCAGCAGATCGGATTGTCCCGCTTTTGCCGCCATATGAAGCGGCGTCATGCTATCACCGTGATGACCGGCATCGGGAGTGGCCCCCAATTCAAGTAGCTTGAAGCAAGCATCCCACTGCTGGCGGTTTGAGACGATGGTCAGTAATGTTTGCTGCCCGGAATCGCTGTTAAATAATTTATCCTTACAGCGGTAGGCTTTATCAAAAAAATAAATCAGTTCCCTGGTACTGATGGGCAGCATGGTAGGGATGAATGCTGTATCTCTGGGCTTTAAAACATGTTTTTCAACCAGAGACTTAAGGTATTCAATTTCGGTCGTGTTAGCCGGTTCTTCTGAACCAAGAACAGCTATCCCTGTTACTTCTTTCTTTGGTGAATGATCGGCTTCAGCAATCTGATATTTGTAGTTCATTGTTTTGGTGCTGATTACCAGTCTGTCCCCATCTTTCATTTCACTTCTGAACATGGGGAAAACGCTTGAGGGAATGATTATCCTGGCGTCTTTAGCTAAGTGGTAATCATAGGGATTATTGCTCCTGGCACCGTCATAAATGGCTGAATCAAAAGTACCCGTTTTAGTCATATACAGGTGAGGGGGGTGATAGATCGCCCGAACGGATACACCGTTGAGAGTGGTTTTAAGGCCTGTTATATCCGGGATAAATTCACTGTCGTCGGATGCAAATCGTTTATGGTCATGATGTTTTTGATGAGCGCCATAAACCCTGTCGACAGAGTCAGAGAGGAATATGGTTTTGGTTAAATACATACTGGTAACTGGGGATTTTTCGACCATTCAGTAATTGATCAGATAATGCCATATATATCCAATCACCCAATATCTCAGGCCATAAAACTGTTTTAAAGTTCCGTCATTTTTTCCTATTGTGTTGTTGATAGCTGATTGCCATCAACCCGTCATTATCGTTATGGTATACGCGCAATAAATTTAATAAAAACGTTACTTTACCGAGCCTGCCTATGCGTACCTTATGTTTTCTGCTGTCTTTGCTGATCTCTGCCCAGGCGTTTTCCTGGTCCAACCACACTCTGGTCACTCACCAGATGCTGGCGACACTGCCGCCGGTTCGGGATGCTGCGCCGGTGACAGTGGAAAGTCTGGAAAGCTTTCTGCTGGCTAATGAAGAGGCGCTGGAAGCGTTTCTGGATCAGCAGGAGCAGTGGATGCAGGAAAATTTATGGCACTATGCGCCCCGTCCGCAAGATCTGGCCTTCACGGCGACGGGCAGCAAAGAGGATATTCGTACCCGCTTTGCCCATGCCATTCGTGTTAACCCGAATACCAAATGGCCTCTGTATTTACAGCTTCTTCCCGGGGAAAAACGATTGTCGCCACCCATTAAGCCCCAGTCAGTGAGCACACTGAACAGTTTTGATCATCTGGGGTCTGTGCAGTTGGTTCAGCTACAACCGGGGGATAAGGCCTCAGCCATCGATATCGTCACAACGGCCACGGACGAACCGGATCACGGGCTGGATATAGGCCTGTTTACCGACAGCAATACCGACTACGGCAAGATCTATGGGTTTGGTAAGCAGCCGTTTGGTAATCCAAACCTGGAATATGGTACACAGGCACCTTTCCACATGGGCTTTTACCATGAGTCATCGGTGCTTTATGCTCTGGGTGGTTTTTTAAAGCAGACGTATCCGGAGTATCGCATCCAGTCCTTTAAGCAGCTTTCCGAGTTTGCCTTCAGTCAGGGGCATGATTACTGGGGATGGCGTTTTATGGGATGGGGGCTCCACTATCTCAGTGATTTTTCCAACCCGTATCATGTGATGCCGGTACCGGGCAATAATACCATGGCAACCCTGTGGGTTGGCCTAATGAACCTTGTGGGTTTTCCAAAAGGGCAGAAAGAGGCGATCCAACTGGCATCCAACCGGCACACAGTCCTTGAAGATTTTCAAAGCCAGGTGATGAGTCAGGCTTATGCAGAGAAAAACCTGCAACACCCGACCATTCAGGCATTAACGAGACAAACAACCGCCAGAGTTTATGAGGATGATCATATTGTCACGGTCATTTCCAGGCAGGCTTATGATAAAGCGCACGATATTCACGAGGTGCTGGAACAGACCATGCCGAAACACTACGTTGATGATCCCATGGTGGAATATTCTGAACTGAATACCAGGTCTTCGTTGAAGGCAACGGTGTTAAAGACTTCCGGGGAGGATGGCTATAACCGGTTGATAGCGGTTATCACCGATTTGCTGGGTGGGTTTTCTGAGAATGGCGCTTCCTATGTGGAGGCTATTCTGTCTGCCAATACACGCTCTTAGGGTGGACATTAAGCTTACCCCTCCATTTTCAATGGCTTTTGAATGGAACCACGAAGGACACAAAGAGCACGAAGGAAAAGAAAATCTCTTCTTTGTGCTCTTCGTGTCCTTCGTGGTTCCATCTTTAACTTCCCGAAGAGGGGAGTAGACGCTTAATGTCTACCCTGAGAATACACGCTAGGAGGCCAGGTTGGATTGAGTCGGCAGATATTTATCCCTATCACATCGGTGAGTTTTATACCGTTGCCACCTCCGGGGCCCCTGTCCTTCCATTGATCCATTCAATTGGAAGGACAGACTTCATCAGAAATGGCGCAAAGATTTCAAATAATGTGAAAATAACGAAAAATCACGGAACGTTCTTGCAAAGTCACAGTCCAACCTGACTAATCGATCAGAAATGTATGAAAACATCTGCTCTACTACTTAACAACAATTGAGTAAAGCAGCTTGACTCAGTGTGCAAGCCTGGCTGACCTCTCAAGTTGGATACTATTATGATACCCACCTCATTTGAAAATACCCTTTCGACACGCTATCCAGAACAGCAAGAAGAACAAACGACCAGCCCTACACTCCCCCTTGTGAACATTGATTCATCGGAATTAACACCAGCACCACAAGGTATCGAGCTGCATAGACGCTCCAAAATAGAAGTGGTTAACAAATTTCCCTTGCGATACCTGCTTCGCAAATCTTATCGATTGAGCTTAGGTCTTACAAAAAATAATGACAAGATTGATACCTATCACCGTGAACTTACAAATTATGCTGATCAGAATAATCCGTTAGATACTTATAGTAGCAACAAATCCAGGCTCAGAGATCTGGAGTCCAAAACCAATGAAAGCCTTCGGTTACCCATACTCAGGCATAATAACAGAAGATACGAAGCACTAAAGACCAGAGTTGGAGAGCAAACACAGAGAATAAATGCTCTTCTGGAAGATAATCTAAAGCGTGCCATCCAATCATTTTCCAATATTGTTCCCTTGCTTGACTTCGTCGAATCAGAGTTGTCTGAGTTTATGGTATTGTCCAATACGTTCAGTTCGTTACAGGAGTCATTAATAACGTTATTTGACAAGGACCAGCACCCCGGTAATGCCGAGACTCTTCGGTTGATATACCTGCTTTACTGGCGGATCAATCAGGAATCAGGGCGGGAACATAACCACTCAGGTGCTCATCAGGAGTTGAAGGAAATACTGAGTGACATGGCCGTCAAGACTATGGGCTGTGATCTTGATTCACTCGATACTATGGAGTTATTAAAAAAATTCGTTGAAAATAATCACTGTTATATCAGCACTCTGTCAACTTCAGGTCATAAAGCACTTATTCAACATTTGATAAACAGAATAGAGCGTTTACCAAAAGAGAAGGTGTGTGCTGATTCACTATTTTTAATTAATGAGAAAATGGAAAATCTTTTTAAAGATGATGAAAAAGCAGTGCTCAAAAAGGCATTTTCTGTATTGTGCAATGAGGCCAAATCATTAGTTGATAGTAAGGCGGCTTTTTACAGAGTATATTTTGCTGGACTGGGCCAGGATGAGGTAGCCGAAAGAATATTCAGCAAAATGTATGCATCTATTAACAACTTTAATGATGCTCTGGAGGCATTTAATCAATTCAAACAATTAAGTGTTCGTCAGGAATTCTTTGATGGCTTATATGAAAAAGTGATGTCCTGTGCTGTCAGTGCTGAACATTTTCACCAGCTCGCCTTAAACTCTGACTTTGATAAAGATCGTAGCAAGTTATGTCTGGAAGGTTTGGCAAAGTATCCATGTCATATTGAACTCAAAAAACTTCATAAGAATCTTATTGAAAAGAAAATCTTCCAGCAGTTTGATAAAGCTGCTGAGAAATCAGCAAATGATTTTATTGAAAATTGTCAGTCACAGATTCAAGGGGTTGTTGAATTATACGAAACCGAGTATCAGAAACAATATTGCGAGCTAATCCAAGAGTCAATTAAACTCTATGATGAAAAAATTATGAAGGCCGAGACTAAATTTGAAAATGCTGATTGGTGTTTCAGAAATGTTGACGTTAGCAGTCATAATGATGATTGCATGAAAAAATTTCAAGAAACTTTAAAAAAAGCTGTTGTGCTTGCCATGGAGGCTATGATATTAGCGCCCACAGACGAAATGAGAAATAAGGGCGAACAACTGATCAACTCATATTTTAGTAAAGAACACAGGGCGTGGGGTTTTGATAGGAAAAAGATTCATAAGCCAAGTAAAATATTTGAAATCATTAATAAAATCAAAGCTAATCAAACTATAGAATGCAAATATCAGAATATAAAAACCAATGCTATTCGTAACCTCGAGGGCCAGCTAAACAATGAGGTATCAAATAAACTCTGTGAACTCTATGAAAATGTGAACCGGAAAAAGGAAGAATTAAGCACTTCATTGCCGTTGCTCCACCAGAAACTTGGCAGTTATTACTCTGGCTTGACTCACATGAAACCCACCGAAAGATATTTTCCAGTAGACGGTTTTTGGATGCCTTATCTGTATATTGCTTTATTCCGAACTCCGGAATGTACTGTCAATACGGCTTATGGATCTGATCCTGGTGAATTGCGTGTAGATCTTTCTCCGTCTACGAGTACAGAAAATTTATCCATACCCGCTTCCGGCTTTTCATATGATATTGATGTTGGGGATTTTGCCAGCCAGCCTCTTGATATCAGCGCAGGCTTATCATTAGACAGCGTTGATCTATTTTCTGAATTGGTCGTTTCTTCGCCAGACATTGGAGACGTTGTAGACGTTGCAGGTGATGTCGCCGGTTTCGATTCAGGTGATGTCGCCGGTTTCGATTCAGATGCTCTCGGTATAAGTAGTCTCAGCATAAGTAGTCTCGGTAGAGGTGAGTACAGTGGAGGTGAGTACAGTGGAGGTGAGTACAGTGGAGGTGAGTACAGTGGAGGTGAGTACAGTGGAGGTGTGAACAGTGGAGATGATTACAGTAGAGATGAATACAGTGGAGGTGGGTACAGTGGAGGTGGGTACAGTGGAGGTGGGTACAGTGGAGATGATTACGGTGTAGGCGGTCTCGGTGGAGGCGGTTTCGGTGGAGATGATTATTTCTGAGGTGATTACAATGTAACCCGACCCCTTACTCGATGTTAAAACTCAAAAGCTATTTTAAGCGGACGGGTTCCGGAGTTTTTCAGGGAAATCGCTGATCAATTTGGCTGTGCTGTACAAAAAATAACCAGAGTTTTGTGAGGCTTGAAAATAGTGCGGTGCAGTGAGTTATCCACAGGTCATTCAATGGTTTGATCAATGAATCTGTTGATGACTAAAGATTGAGCTATATATCCAGAAATAGTTATTCACTTTTATCCATCAAAAAATAAGCCCGGAACTTGCCGGGCTTATTTTTTCAAGTGTTGAAAGGGCAGGGTGAACCGCTTCCTTATCAGTGACGGGTTTCACTGGCGGGGAGAATGTTGGGGTGATCCAGCCAGTCTTCAGGGTTGTCATCAATGGTATCTATGGCTTCTGCTTCTTCAAGCTCTCCTCGTGTCGCCAGCACAGCCAGCTCTTTGGCAAATTTTTGCAACAGGTTAATAACATCATCACGATTACTGTTCAGGCTTTCATCGATTTCAATACTGAACAGAGGCGAGGCGTCATCCGCAAGCTCATCCTCTTCCTTGCGAACAAGGACCATGTGCAGGCCGGAAAATTCGTCATCACTGACTTCGGCCAGTTTAAAGGTAATAGACTGTGCTTCTCGAAGAATAGACAGCAGTTTCAGGGCTTCGGCAGCACTAAGATCTCCGGCATCTACACGGGCTTCAACATATTCTCTGGCAGAAAGACCAGAGGCAATATAGTTATCTACCAGATCTTGAATACTCTTGTACTTGTTTTGGCTCATAGACCCTCCTGAAAGCTGTTTCAGCGGATGCCTGACCCGTAGTTTGTCAGGCGCCAAGGCCAGATTCACCAGAGCCCGGGGGCGTTCTCAATTAGCCATGAGACCAGTACTTCAAACGTGTATTCAGACATGGCCATTTGCCTGATTGAGAATGTCCTCTGACACTGATTCCTGTTTCCAGTGTACCTGATTAGCGATGAATGTATAGGGAATAATACTGATGAAGTTAAAGTGGTATAACTATAGTCTCGTGGTCAAATTGGCCTGGGCTTTTACAGGTCAGCTGTTTTTTTTCTCTGAGCTGATTGATCAGGCTCTTTTGTTTTAGATGGTGCTTTCAATCTTTGGGGTGCCTGTTACCAAAGTATGAACTTGTACAGACTTAACCTGAACCTTTTGCCGGGCCTCAAGGCGTTACTCGATACTCAAAGCGTTTCCCTGGCTGCGAAGCAGATGCATGTTACCCAGTCCGCCATGAGCCGGACCCTGGCTCAATTGCGTGAAGCCCTGAATGATCCGATTCTGGTCAGGCAGGGCAACCGTATCTTTCTCTCTGAAAAAGCGCTGGCGTTGAAAGACGACGTGAACCGGGTGGTGACAGAAGCCAGCACCATATTTGAGAACCAGCAGTTTGACCCCTGGATTACCGAAAAAAACTTTACCATCGCCGGGACTTATATTGTTCTTGAGCAAATCCTGCCGCAAATCCTGCACCAGTTCTGGAAACAGGCACCGCATTTTAATTTTGAACTGTTACAGTTCAGCCCGCAGCTGGATAAAAAGCTGGAGGCCGGTCAGGTCGATCTGGTGCTTGGGTATGTTGGCAAGCCACCTGCCGGTTTCAGTTATGAGCTATTAATGGAGGATAGTATCTGTGCCCTGGTGCATGAGGATCATCCTCTCGTTGATCAGGAGATGACCATCGAAGACTTTGAGCAGTACCCGGTGATTCGCCACTCTTCGTGGATGGGAAGTTCTCATTTCATCAGGGACTACCTGGAAGGCCTCAGTGAGAAGATCCGTGTGGTTGCGAAAACACCCAATCTGCCCATCGGTTTGCAGCTGGTAAAGGACACCCACCATATTCTGATCACAATGGAGAGAGCGGCTCGTTACAATACTTATGTCCAGGATATGACGATGAAAACCCTGCCCGGTAAACCTCCCAGAGTCAGCTACTATGTCGTGTGGCCGGAGTACTGGGAGCATAACCGGGCGCATCGCTGGTTCAGGGAGTTCATCATTAATCGTTTCCGTCTCAAGTTGAAAGAGATGGAACGACAGGAGGCTATTATCAATGGTGAAGTGGATGTGCTGACTCACTGAGCTCGCCGGTAAGGTCATGATACACCCGGCCAGGCTGTAGCCAGCCTGGCCGGATGAATCAATAGCTGCCGACATCAGTATTGGACGTTGTATCAATGCATCTCAGTGCCAGCACATCATGGAGTTTCTCAACCTGGGTAATCAGAAGATGCACAGGTCGTGAGCTGGAAACAGTCATGGATAACTCAATTTTGCCACCGCAACGGGAAGGCATCATGCTCATGGTGTTCAGAGTAAAGCCCCGGTGTCTGATAACTCTGAGTATCCGCTCCACGACATCAGGCTGTTGATGGCATTGCAGGTATAACTGGAAGCTCATGAGTGTTGCTCCAACATTTCATGGTTAGCGGCTCCTGGTGGCACCAGTGGCCATACGTTTTCCATGGCATCAATGCACACATGAAGCAACCATGGGCCACTCACACTCAACATCTCATCCAGGGCTGACGTTACCTTATTCCGATGGGTGATGGTTCTGCCGCCAATACCAAAGGCCTTGGCCAGCGCAATAAAGTCCGGGTTATCGGAAAGATCAGTTTCGCTGTAACGGCCCTGATAAAACAGCGCCTGCCACTGGCGAACCATGCCCAGCTTCTGGTTATCCAGCAGGACTATTTTAATAGGCAGCTGTCTTCTTTTTATGGTGTTCAGCTCTTGAACATTCATCATAAATGAACCATCACCGGATACCAGAATAACGGTATCATCCGGCCGTGCCATGGCAGCGCCGATGGCGGCAGGCAGACCAAAGCCCATGGTGCCCAGACCGCCACTGGTCAGATGGTTACGGGTGTGGTGAAAAGCCATATGCTGGGCAACCCACATTTGATGCTGCCCGACATCACAGCTGATAATGGTATTATTCGGCAGCTGTCGGGATAGCTGGTTGAGCAGCAGGGGCGCATAAATCGCCTCACCGGGTTTGTCGTATCGCCATTGATGTTCTTCTTTGAGTTGCTGACAGTGGCCCTGCCAATCGTTGACGGGTAAAGCGATGGACAGTTCTTTCAGTACCCAGGGCATGGGCTGATGAAAGACGACATGTGCCGCTCTGCGTTTGTGCACTTCTGCCGGGTCAATATCGATGTGGATAACTTTTGCATCAGGGGCAAACGTGTCCAGTTTGCCTGTCACCCGGTCATCGAAACGGGCACCCACAACAACCAATAAGTCACACAGTTGTACTGCCGTGTTTGCCGCCCGGTTGCCATGCATTCCCAGCATGCCAAGATAGGCCTCGTTGTCCGGAGGTACAGTACCAAGCCCTTTTAATGTGCAGACACTGGGCAGGCCGGTCATTTGCAGAAAATGGCGCAACGCTGGTGTAGCACCAGCCATATTCACACCACCACCGATATAAGCGATGGGGCGGGATGCTGACCGCATAAGTTCCAGCGCTTGATCAACGCTGTTATGGGCTGCCTGATCAGGGTGGAAACCGTTCTCAACCAGGTCGAGTGGTGGCTGCCAGTTGGCGGAAGCCTGTTGTATATCTTTGGGAATATCCACCAGGACAGGGCCCGGTCGCCCGGAATTGGCCAGAGTAAATGCCTGATGAAGAGTTTGGCAGAGCAGGTCCGGCTCTGTCACAAGGAAACTGTGCTTGGTGCAGGCCATGGAAAGCCCCAGCATATCAATCTCCTGAAAGGCATCGGTACCCATGGCACTGGTGGGTACCTGGCCGGTAATGGCAACAATAGGGACAGAGTCCATCATGGCATCTGCCAGTGCAGTGATCAGGTTGGTTGCACCAGGGCCTGAGGTGGCAATACAGACACCGGTTCGCTGGCTTGAGCGGGCATAGCCAATAGCGGCGAAACCGGCTCCCTGCTCATGGCGGCAGAGCAGGTGCTCAACAGGGGAGTCAAGCAGGGCGTCATACACCGGCATAATGGTGCCGCCGGGATAACCAAAAACGGTATCAACACCGTGGTGAACCAGGGTTTGGACAATTGCTTCAGCACCATTCATATCGATGATCCCCCGACTGCCAGATGTTGAGGGTAATCGCTGCAGATAGAATGACAGGCAGGATAGTGACAGATAGCACGATCAGGTTAAGCATGACTTTTCTCCTTTATCAGGTATAAAAAAACCCCCGGACCTTTCGGTGCGGGGGTTTTGTAACAGCTGTTTATTCAGCCCACAAAGCCACCCGCGGTGATAATAATCACCACGTTAAGAATGACTGTTTGGTTCGGGGCTGAAAGCATCATAGGTTTATCAGTTTTAAATGTTTAACGTACAGGTTATATAGCACAACATTATTTGCAGTGCCAGAAACCCAGAGGCATGATCACCATGGAGGTCAGTATGAAAGGCCAGCCCGACACTCAACCCACTGTGCTGGATGTTGATAACCTCCGGCAGCAGTTTCCCCTGTTGTCACAGACCGTGCACAGCCATCCGCTGGTCTACCTGGACAATGCGGCAACCACACAGAAGCCGGTGTCGGTTATTGAGTCGCTAGACCGCTATTATCGGGAGCAGAATGCCAATGTGCATCGGGCAGCACACTTCCTGAGTGCCTGCACGACCCATGGGTTTGAAGCCGCCAGAGAAACCACCCGCCACTTTATTAATGCCCGCTTTACGGAAGAGATTATCTGGACCCGGGGCGCGACTGAAGCCATTAATCTGGTGGCCAGCAGCTGGGGGCGAAGCCAGCTAAAGGCTGGCAATGAGATTATCCTGAGCCGCCTTGAACACCATGCCAATATCGTTCCCTGGCAACTGCTGACTGAAGTCACCGGGGCAACCATCAGGGTGGTTGAGCTGGATGATGCTGGCAATCTGGATATGCAACAGTTCCGGCAATTGCTGTCGGATAACACCAGACTGGTGGCAATGACCCATATCTCCAATGCCATTGGTACGATCACTCCCATTAAAGAGGTTATTGAGCTTGCCCATCATGCCGGTGCCCTGGTTCTGGTGGACGGTTCTCAGGCTGTTGCTCACCAGAAAGTGGATGTTCAGGCGCTGGGGGCCGACTTTTATGTGTTTTCCGGCCATAAGGTCTATGGCCCTACGGGAATCGGTGTGCTGTACGGGCGAAGAAAACTGTTGGAAAACATGCCTCCCTGGCAGGGCGGTGGTGAGATGATTGAGCATGTCAGCTTTTCCGGCACGCGCTTTAATCGCCTGCCGTTCAAATTTGAGGCAGGAACCCCCAATATTGCCGGTGCCATTGGTTTAGGCAAAGCGCTGGAGTTTTTAGCGGATATTGATGTTGCCGCCATGCAGGCCCATGAACATCAGCTGCGTCAGCTGGTGGAGGAGGGATTAAGCCAGATAAGTGGTATCCGTCTGATTGGTCGGGCAGAGCGGAAAGCGCCCGTTGTGTCGTTTGTCTCCGGTGAACTCCATAATCAGGACATCGGGCTGATGCTTGACCAACAGGGGATTGCCGTGAGAACCGGGCATCATTGTGCCATGCCCCTGATGGAGGGCCTGAACCTCAATGGAACGGTCAGAGCTTCTTTTGCCCTCTATAACACCATCGATGAAGCCATGGCTTTTGTGGATGCCATGGATAAGCTCCACCATTCACCGCTGTATATTGCTCACCCTGAAATGAACAGTGATCAGACCCAGACAATCATCAGTGAGGCAACTGACCTGCCAGAGGTGTTTCGTCAGCAGGCTCCGAACCTTGCCACGATAACAGAACGGTTGAATAGGCTTTCAGGCTGGCAGGAACGTTACCGCCAAATCATGCTGCTGGGCAAAGAGCTGCCTGTGCTGTCAGGGGAATGGAGAAATGATGATGCCCGACTTCATGGTTGCGAGAGCAGTGTCTGGCTGCATCATCACTATGACGATGAAACCATGCGCCTGTACTTTATCGCTGACTCCGATGCGAGAGTGATTCGGGGGCTGATAGCCATTGTTCTGGCGGTATTCTCAGGGAAAACACCAGCAGAGATTGAACAGGAAGATATTGACCTGTGGTTCCGTGAGTTGGATCTGTTCAATCATTTGAGCCCATCCAGGGGCAATGGGCTTAAGGCGATTGTCAGGGAGATTCAGGCGGTTGCCCATCGTTATCGATAGCACCAACCGACTATTCAGGCAGAATGGCCAGTTCTGGTCAACTTCTCAATAATTCGCGCAGCCGCAGCAAAACCGAAGGTCGCAGTCACTGCGGTAGCCGCACCAAAACCACTGGCACAGTCCATTTTCATTGAGCCTTCACCGGTTGGTTTGGTCTGGCAGATGGTGCCATCAGCCTGTGGATAAACCGCCTGCTCGGTGGAAAACACACAGTCTACCCCAAACTTTCGTTTGTTATTCTTGCTGAAGCCATGACGGTCACGAAGCTGGTTGCGCACTTTTCTTGCCAGAGGGTCGTGCCAGGTTTTGGTCAGATCGGTGATCTGAATCTGGGTAGGATCCATCTGTCCGCCAGCACCGCCAGTGGTGATGATTTTGATTTTGTGACGTTTGCAGTGAGCGATCAGCGCCGCCTTAACCCGGAAGCTGTCGATGGCATCCAGCACATAGTCAAACTCGCTGGTGATCAGTTCCTGAAGATTATCTTCTGTAATAAAGTCTTCAATGGTCTGACATTGACACTCGGGGTTTATCTGGGTAATGCGTTCGGCAATCACTTCAACTTTCGAGCGACCAATGGTGTCCGTAAGCGCATGCAATTGACGATTGGTGTTGGTAATACAGATGTCATCCAGATCGATCAGTGTGATGTTACCCACCGCCGTTCTGGCCAGGGCTTCTGCTGCCCAGGAGCCAACACCACCAATACCGATGACGCAGACATGGGATTGACGAAGCTGTTCAACAGCACTGTTGCCATACAAGCGGCGAATACCGCCGAACCGGTCATTGAAGCTGTTGCTGGGGGAAGAGGCTGCTGGCATTGGAAACAACTGAGATAAAACATTAGCCGTCGATTATACAACCCAAAGTGGCATTGTTTTAATCAAATTTTGCCCTGCTTTGACTCTGACTGACCTGCCATCAATGGAACCTAATAATTATTTCGAGGTCAAATTGCGGTGTTTATTGTCCAAGTGCGCGAGGCTTCATTCTGAAAGCAGCATCATCAACCCATCACCGCTCAGAGTCCGCTCGCCGGGCTGACCGGCATGCTGGGCCACGCGTGGTTCCTGACCGTGCCGGAACCGCATTTAATGGTAAAAGAGTCTCATACAATCGGCCCTGTAGAAGCAAAGCCAGCATCCGGGGTAACAGCAAATCTATAGAGGATGCCTTTTGGAGTAAAGAACCATTACATGGGCGTCAAATCACCTCGGCTGATGTGCTTTCAGCCTTTAAAAAAGATACAACGTCCCTCAGAAGTGGGTTCTTTCTGCAAAAACTTTGCTTGCAGAACCTACTGCTAAACAACAGAAAAGTGACCCCGGATGAGGTCATTCAAGAATTCAATCGAGAGCCGGATCGTCATTATAAATACAAATTAGCGATAGTGCGTTTCAAAGAGGAATGCTGCCTGAGGGGGCTGCCTCTGAAGGGCCAGAAAGTCACAACGAATGCCGTGGTTCAGGGGCTTCAGTCCGTCAGTGCAATACTGGAGCTGGCGCGCTTTAAGGAGTTATGTTGCCTGAGAGGCCTGGCGTTGCATGGCCGGCAGGTCACACCGAACGAGGTGATTCAGGATTATCAGGCCGCCAGGGCAACATTGGAGCTGGCGCGCTTCAAGGCGGAATGTTGTCTTAAGGGGGTGTTGTTGAATGGCCAGAGGATCCTTCCGGATGAGGTGGTTAAGGACTTTCCGGATAATCCGAGAGGCAAACTGGGGCTGGCCCGCTTCAAAGCGGACTGTTGCCTGAATGGCCTGGCGTTGAATGGCGAGCCGGTCACTGCGGATGCGGTGGTTAAGGATTTTCAGGCGGTTGGGGTATTTCTGGAGTTAGCGCACTTTAAGGAACAGTGTTGCCTGAGGGGCGTGGCGTTGAATGGCCGGGAGGTCACAACGGATGAGGTGGTTCAGGGTTTCCCGAATAGTCCGGAAGGCAAACTGGGGATAGCACGCTTTAAGGAAAAATGTTGCCTGAGGGGGCTGGCCTTGAATGATCGGCAGGTCACGCCGGATGAGGTGGATTTCCCTGATAGTCCGGAAGGCCTGCTGGGGATGGCACGCTTCAGGGGGCAATGTTGGCTGAAGAGCCGGGCGTTGAATGGCCAGCTGGTCACGGCGGATGAGGTGGCCAAGGGTTATCAGGCAGCCAGGGCAACCCTGGAGCTAATACGTTTGAAGGAGCAATGTTGCCTGCTGGGCCAGTATTTGAATGGTCAGCCGGTCACACCGGAGGCGGTGGTCAAGGATTATCAGGAAGCCAGGGCATCATTGGAGCTGGCACGCTTCAAACAGGAATGCTGCCTGAAGAAGCGGCCATTGAATGGCCAGCAGGTCACAGCGGATGAGGTGGTCAGGGATTTCCCGGATAGTCTGGATGGTCGGGTGGGACTAGCACACTTCCGGGCCAAATGTTGCCTGAATGGCCTGCCATTGAATGGCCAGCCGGTCAGCCCGGATATGGTGATTGAAGGCTATCAGGCCGTCAGGGCAACACTGGAGATGGCGCACTTTAAGGAACATTGTTGTCTGAATAATCTGGCGGTGAGGGGTGGGCCGGTCACACCGGATGCGGTGGTCAAGGCTTTCCTGACGAGTCCGGAAGGTAAACTGGGGTGCGCGCGCTTTAAGCAATTATGTTGCCTGAAGGGGCTGGCGTTGAATGGTCAGCCGGTCACACCGGAGGCGGTGGTTAATGGTTTCCCGAATAGTCCGGAAGGCAGGCTGGGAATAGTGCATTTCAAAGCGGAATGTTGCCTGAGGGGGCTGCTGTTGAAGGGACGGCGTGTCACAACGGATGAGGTAGTGAAAGATTTTCAGGCCATCAGGGCAACACTGGAGCTGGTGCGCTTTAAGGAGCAATGTTGCCTGAAGGGCCTTGCCTTGAATGGCCAACAGATCACGCCATACACGGTGGTTAAGGGTTTTCAGTTGGTCGGGGCAACTCTGGAACTGGCCTACTTTAAAGCCGAGTGCTGCCTGAGAGGGCTGGAGGTGAATGATCAGCAAGTCACACCGGCTGAGGTGGTTGAGGGTTTCCCGGAGAGTCCGGAAGGCAAACTGGGGAGAGCGCGCTTCAAAGCGGAATGTTGCCTGAAGGGGCGGCTGTTGAATGGCCAGCAGGTGACAGCGGATGAGGTGGTTAAGGATTATCAGGCCGCCAGAGCAACACTGGAGCTGGGGCGTTTTATAGAACAATGTTGCCTGAGAAATCTGCGGCTGAATGGTCAGCCGGTCACACCGGCTGAGGTGGTTAATGCTTTTCCGGAGAGTCTGGAAGGCAAGCTGGGGATAGCGCGCTTTAAGGAAAAATGTTGTCTGAGGGGCTTGCTGTTGAATAATCAGAAGGTGACACCGGACGCGGTGATTAAGGATTTTCCCGATAGTCCGGAGGGCAAACTGGGCATAGCGCGTTTTAAGTCACAATGTTGTCTGATGGGGCTGCTGTTGAACGATCAGCAAGTCACACCGCAAGCGGTAATCAAGGACTATGAACGCGGTGGCTGGTGGCTCGAGCGAGCTATTTTTTATGCCCAACTGGCGTTGAATGCAAGAGAATTGAATGGCAGTCTTCTGGATAACCAGAAAGTATTGGAAGCATTTAATAAAGTACCCGGGGATAATTCTTCAAGGCAAGTCAGGTATCTGATACAACGGTTGAAACACCCTCAGCAGTACCATGAAACCAATGAAGCCCGGGAGATACTTCAAACGGCCTGGCAAATCTTAAACAGCGTATCAAGCAAAGACGATGAGCAACATCGACTGCAAAGTCTTTTGCAATTCATGGCTATGTACCATGAGCTGCCAATTGATCGTCAGAGAGTGTCAGCAGAACAGGTATATCAATCCCTCACATTGCTGCGGAGTTCATTTCAGAATTCACGCCTGCATTTCTTCTTCCTGTCCCACTGCCATATCACGAGACAGTCTGTTAATGGACGGCATATCCATAAGGGGCAGGTACTAGAGTGCCTGCAGCGTTTTCCTGCAGGAACCGCTTTGCGTCATGCTTTAGGCTTCTGGTTTGAACAAAGCATCTGTGAAGCTAATTTAATGGAAAATATACTCCACAACCTGAAAGCTGTCGTTCCTGCAAGATGGGACAGTGATGGTGTTTACAGATACGCAACCTCTGCCAGTCAACACAGCTCCGCCGCCGCGGCAGTTGCTGGCAGTGGGGCTCGGCAATCTTTGTCAAAACAATGGTTAAATGTCGGCGAACCCGGGCTCCCCGACATTCAGCTTCCCCGGTTACATGCGCTAAAGCTGAAAGCATTGGAGATTATTGAGGAAGTTAATAGTTTTTATGCTGATCCACCCATCCTGATTACCGGTTCATACGCACGCTTTTTACAGAACCGCTGCTCATTATTTATTGATATTGACATTCAATGCACGTCAGACGAGTCTGCCAGAAAATTCCTGGAAAAATTGCAGTCACTCAACGCCGACAGTGATACAGACATTCCCCAAAGCATCATCATTTGGGCAATTCCGGGGTGTCAGGCGACTAAACAACCAAAAGTCTACAGTGTTCATCTTAATTACGGTGATCTGGGTGCCAAAGTAATGGGGCTTCACATCAGTGTTGATACCGGGGTAACCGATGAGAAGGCAACACAATTGGCCGCTCCTGGTGTTGAGAGAACATTCAGCGATTTGTCGTTTGCTGAACAAATCAGATCACTGAACGATATGCTGGGATTCCTGGTTGATAACCTTGATCTGCTGACCGTGGAATTCCAAAAAGGAGCAGTATTTGAATTACCTGAAACCCTTCTTTTTAAGAACCCCAAAACCCCTGATGAGCGTATTTATGGTTTGCTTACCTGTGCTCTGATGTCCCTGAGTTACGGCAGGGATTTTATTGCCCTGCACTCTTCTGGAGGCAAACCCGACTTGCCGCCTGACTCGCCTCAAGAAGCATATCAACGCCTGCATACACTCACTGCGAATCTGCAAACGCAATTAAATAGCCACGCTTACCGTGTTGATTTTGAGCTAACAGTGAAGGGCTTGCTATCGACAATTCATAATGAAAGTGATGACGATATCGAGCGGAAGGACTTGATCAAATTACTGCTGGAAATGTTGCAGCCTCCAGGGGAGGCTCAATGAATTTTTCAATAAAAAAGCCAGACAACTGTCTGGCTTGACCGTGTATCAGTTCGTACGCTTAACTTTGGTTTTCTTTGGTCAGATCAGCGATTTCTTTCAGGCGCTCCAGTACTTTCTGGTTGATGGAGCCTTTTGGATAATTGCCTTTGCTGTTCATAACACCCGGGCGATGGCCGGTCAGCAGCTCAAGCGCCTCTTCAACATGAGAAACGGCATAAACATTAAACTTCTTGGCTTTTACCGCATCCACTACCTTGCTGTGCAACATCAGGTTTCGAACGTTCGCCTGAGGGATAATTACTCCCTGCTCGCCGGTCAGACCCCTGGCATTACAGAGATCAAAGTAGCCTTCGATTTTCTCGTTAACACCACCAATGGCCTGAACTTCACCGTGCTGGTTCATGGAGCCGGTGACGGCATAGCATTGCTTGATCGGGGTGTTGGTCAGTGCTGAGAGCAGACAGCAGAGCTCAGCCATGGAGGCACTGTCGCCGTCGATATAGCCGTAGGATTGTTCCATCGCCAGACTGGCGGAAATCGCCAGTGGGAATTTTTGTGCATAACGGCTGCCAAGATAACCGGTCAGGATCATAACCCCTTTAGAGTGAATGGCCTGACCCAGGGCGACCTCCCGCTCAATATCCACAATACCCTGGCTGCCGGGATAAACCGCTGCGGTAATCCGGGCGGGGGAGCCAAAACAGGCATCTCCCACAGAGAGCACGGTTAAACCATTGATCTTACCAATCTGCTCACCGTCAGTATCAATCAGAATGCTGCCTTCCAGCATATCATCCAGAATCTGCTTACTGACCCGGCCAGTGCGCTCGGCCTTGGCATCCAGCGCCCGGTCAATGTGCTCGTGGTTGATTTTACGGCCATTGCCGGTGCGTCGGATAAAATCAGCCTCGGCCAGCAAGTCAAAGAGTTCACCGATTTTTGCTGACAGCTGAGTCTGGTTTTCGGTCATCCGGGAGCTTTGTTCGATCATCCGGGCAACCGCCGATGCCGACAGTGGTGGATAGTTTTCATCATCCGCCCGGTTTTTCAGCAGCTGGGCGAACGCCTGAATGGTTTCAGGAGAGCGTGGCAGCTGGTCATCAAAGTCCACCAGTACCCGGAACATTTCGTGGAAATCCGGGTCAAGTTGCTGAAGGATGTAATAGATATCCCGGGAGCCAACCAGAATCACCTTCACATGCAGTGGAATAATTTCCGGGGTGAGGGTGATGGTGTTCATCAAACCCATCTCGGAGTAGGGTGATTCAATTTTCAACTGCCGCTCTTTCAGCGCCCGTTTCAGTGCTTCCCAGACGAAAGGTTCTTCCAGCAGCTTGTTGGCTTCCAGCAATAGATAACCACCATTGGCCTGGTGTAGAGAGCCGGGGCAGATCTGACGGAAGTTGGTTACCAGGGCTCCCATCTCACTGGCGTATTCGATGCGGCCAAAGAGGTTCTTGTAGTTGGGATGAGACTCATAAATAACCGGCGCAGCGGCATCGTTCTTATGGCCGACCACCAGGTTGGGGGCGTAGAGTTCTTCTAATGCTGATCGTTTGCTGGCATCTTCTTTGGACTCCATTGCCCGTTCATCCGCCAGGTATTCAATCACCGTTCTGTGCAGGTGCTGTTTGACGGCTTCCAGGTAATCCAGAACATTCTGCTCTTTGCTGTATTTTTTCAGCATAGGCTTCATCAGCGGAGCCAGAGCCTGGTCAATGGTATCCTGATTCAGATCCTGCAACTTTTCGTTGGATTCCCGTTTCCACTGGGGCAGTTCCACCAGAGACTCGTTGAGTTTGGTTTCCAGCTCACTGATGTCGTTATTGAACTTTTCCCGCTTTTTATCCGGCAATTGCGCGAACTCGGTTTCATCCATCGCCTTACCGCTGGACATTGGCGTGAAGCTCAAGGCACCGGTATCCCGGTATAAGGCGATATCCCGTTTCAGCGCTTCCTGTTCAATTTGATCGATGGCCTGGTCATAACGCTTATTAAAGCTACGCTCGATGGCACTTTTCTTTTGCTGATAAGTGGGGTTTTCAAACGCCGCCGGGAAGGTCATCAGCAGCTTATCGATAAAACTCTCAAAGTCCTTCTGCAGGTCACTGCCCAGACCGGCGGGTAACTTCAGGGCTTTCGGCTCACGGGGGTTATCAAAGTTATTGACATAGGCCCAGTCATCCGAGGAGCTCTGTCGCTTGGCTTCTGTTTCAAGGTATTTACGGAGGTAGGACATCCGGCCTGTTCCGGACTCGCCCATGACATAGATGTTGTAGCCCGAGCGGTGCATGGCGACACCAAACTGAATCGCACTGGTAGCTCGCTCCTGACCCAGGATACCGACGTAATTTTCCAGCTCTTCTGTGGACTTGAAACCCAAATCCTTCACTGGTTGCTTAGCAATAAGCTGATTCGCTGTTAGTTTGAGTTTTTTCACAAGTCTTGCCATTTCCCGCAAATTGCTTACACCATGAGAGTGGGTGAAGCTTTTGTTATATAAATGACGCTTTTTGAGCCATACTTCACGTCCCGCTGAGCTCACAACGAAACGTCAACAGGCCCTATGGTACTCTCATTAGAAAGGTTTGTCGGCCTTGAGACCAGTGTGTTGAACTGAGAATCTATAAATTGACCAGTGATTTTAGTGTTGTCAGAGGCTGCAGAGCTTTTTTATGAACGTCTGGAAAAAATGGCTGTCTATTACCTTTATAGCTTTTGGAATTAACCAGGGTTTTGCGTCCATCAATGATGACCTGGATCGACTGATCTCCACATTACCGCCCGGGCATATTCATTCCATTAAAGTTATTGAAGCTGAAACCGGAAAGGTGCTGTTTGACCGGAACAGTCGCTTTAACTTGCTGCCAGCAAGCACGGTCAAAGCCATCACGGCCATCTCGGCTTATCGGGTGTTGGGAAAAGAGTACCGGTACCAAACCCGCTTGCTGGGTAATAAACCCTTGTCAGAGGGAAAGGAATATGCCGGAGACCTGGTGTTAACATTTTCAGGTGACCCATCGCTGACCAGGCATGACCTTTCTGAGCTACTGGGAAAACTGATTAATAAAGGTGTAAAAGTAATACGCGGGAATATCTGGCTTGATGGTTCTATATATAGTGGTTATCCAAGAGCCGGTGGTGCAAGTTGGGATGACCATAATATCTGCTTTGCTGCGCCGGTCAGTGCCATGATACTGGATCGTAACTGCTTTTTTGGCTGGCTGGTGCCTTCTGGAACAGAGGGGCAGTTGTCAAAGATGGTTTACGATGAGCCACACTGGCAGCTCTCTGTTGATAATCGCATAGTGATTAGAAAACCCCAGGCCCATGAGCCAGACGGTTGTGTTCAGGAAGTGTGGCCATCATCAAAACATGAGTACCGTCTGGAAGGGTGTATTGCCCCTGATGCCAAACCCATGCGCATGGCATTTTCAGTGCGTGATCCGGAGCGGGCTGCCGCAAGGTTTGTTGAGTCTTTTTTGCAGGCAAACAACATCAGGCTTGAAGGCAGGGTTGTGGTTGAGAAGCCACGGGGGGATTTTACCTGGCTTGTGGCCAGTCATCGTTCTGCGCCGGTGCCTGATCTTTTACAGCGAGTGCTGGATAAGTCAGACAACCTGTACGCTGATAGCCTGTTGAAAACCATAGGGTCATCGGTAAAGGGTGAAAAGGGTTCTTACTCTTCAGGCACAGAGGCGGTTCTGGCTATGTTACGGGAAGAGGGCGTTGACTTGACCAGGGGGCGATTGGTGGATGGTTCAGGATTGTCCCGATACAACATGCTCAGTGCTGATGACTTTACTGAAGTGTTGCAAACCGGTTGGAAAAACTGGGGGGAGAATGCACCCTGGCTGGCCTCACGGGATGACGAACGTCGCTGGCTAAAGACTGGTTATATGAGTGGGGTAAACAGTATGGTGGGTTATGTCTTTCCGGAAAATAACTCACCTTTGATATTTGCTGTACTGCTGAATGGGCTAAGACCTGTTCAGCCAGCGACGAATGAAGATGTAAGAGCCTTTCATCATGAAATCAGGCTGTTCCACCGGGCATTTCTTGAGCGACTGACGGACAAACAATAAAGAAGGCATCAGCTTGTTGGAGGGTTGTCGTATATTGTTCTGAAAATTAACGGATGAAGTATTGCCTTCGTCCGTTTTCTCTTTATAATACGCTGCTCTTCCAAAGGCATTCCCAAAAGCTTGTCAGAGATCAGCAGAATGAATGTTCATTGCTGACCGGGAAGTGCGGTTTGAAAATGGGTTGTTTGGAAGTGAATGAAAAACAACCGGTTGACAAATCAAACTGGCGCGGTAAGATGCGCCTCCGCTGACAGGGCTTGAGAGCAACGTTAGCGAGTTGGAAAGCTTCCTTCTTCTGAAAAACGAATGCTTGACAACGAAAGTCGCCACGGTAAGATAGGCGGCCTTGCTTTCGGTGGTCGGTTGGTAGTTGCCAGTGACCAGTTATCCAGAGCAAGCGTTCTTTAACAAGATATCAGACAATTCGTGTGGGCGCTTGTGCGATTGCATCGGTAACAAAGCTTCGGCTTTGAACACTTTAAGATGCTTAATTGATCAAGCGAACATACCTGTAAATTCATGTACG
>NZ_JAGHQV010000320.1:0-794 GCF_017744175.1 Thalassotalea sp. G20_0
TAGATACATGAATGCGGGGTATAGGGAAGCTCAAGCCGCTTTACTGTCAACTTTACTTGATGCATTAATCCTTAAGTGCAACCAAAAAACTGAAGCCAGTGATATTGATGTACAAGGTATCGCCAACTTGCTGTGGGCCGTAGCGAAACTGGTGGACAGCGGGCTGTCGCTGGACAAGACACCGCAGCTCCGGGAGGCCGTTAATGCGCTGTTGCCCCATGTGGCAACCAAAGCAGAATCAAAAGAAGAGAAAGACCACTTCAAGTCACAAGAAGTCACCAATCTACTGTGGGCCATGGCGAAACTGGTGGACAATGGTCTGAAGCTGGAGAAGACGCCGAAGCTCAAAGAGGCCGTGGCCGCGCTGTTGCCTCATGTGAAAACCAAAGCCGAATCAAAAGAAGAGAAAGGCTTCTTGAACGCTCAAGCTACCGCCAACCTGCTGTGGGCCGTGGCGAAACTGGTGGATAACGGGTTGGAGCTGGAGAAGACACCGAAACTCAAAGAGACTGTCACCACCCTGCTGCCTCATGTGACAACCAAAGCTGAATCAAAAGAAGAGAAAGACCACTTTATTCCTCAGCATATCGCCAACCTGCTGTGGGCTGCGGCGAAACTGGTGGACAACGGGCTGGAGTTGGAGAAGACACCGAAGCTGAAAGAGGCTGTGGCCGCGCTGTTGCCCCATGTGAAAACCAAAGCCGAATCAAAAGAAGAGAAAGGCCACTTTATTCCTCAGCATATCGCCAATCTGCTGTGGGCCGTGGCGAAACTGGTGGACAACGGGCTGGGGC
>NZ_JAGHQV010000321.1:0-792 GCF_017744175.1 Thalassotalea sp. G20_0
AGAGAGCTGGCCAAACCCCGGAGAACATCCCGAAACGGTGCGGACACCCCGGAGGAACCCTGCAACAGGGCCTTGACCGTGGTGTCCATTTCCCGGGCATTAAATCCATGGAAAAGCCCGGCCTCGCCTGTCTCTTCCCTGGCAAACCCGGTGGCCAGGATTATCTCGGACCGCGCTTGTGCCAACTGTGAGTACATATTCAGGAACCGGTTGACCAGATTATCGATAATGATCTCTCTGGCCGGGTTTTCCCCGGTAGCTTCCGGGTTCGTGGTCAGGCCACGGCTGGCATCATAGCTGATGCATTGCTGGGCAAGGCTGCTGATGGTCAGGAAGTTATCCCGGAGCAGTTTGTCCATGGCCCGCAGGCCGTGTGCACAACACACCAGCCGTTCAAGCGACCATTCAAGATAACTCCCGCCGTTGATTGTTATCTCTTCACCACTGCGCTCGATGGCCTGCATCGCCCGGACATTGTTATTTTTGATGTCGTTTATCTGCCGCATATAGTCGTCATGGATCACCTGGCCCCGGTCCGCATAAAGTTTCAGCAGTTTTTTGCCCTGCGTGCTCACCTGCGGCGGGCGACTGTCGGTGACGGAGGAGGTCGGAGTCGCAACGGGTTGGGTGGTGTGATCCGGTTCGATGGTTGGCGACGATGACTCAGCATCAGCATGATCGTCAATGGCCGACGGGGTCGCCTCAAGGTGAGCTGTTGGTGTTTGGGAAGGGGATAGTTGCGAAGTCATCTCCGGTGAGATCCGGGCCATTGTGCTGGATGACAATGTCTGA
>NZ_JAGHQV010000322.1:0-792 GCF_017744175.1 Thalassotalea sp. G20_0
AGAGAGCTGGCCAAACCCCGGAGAACATCCCGAAACGGTGCGGACACCCCGGAGGAACCCTGCAACAGGGCCTTGACCGTGGTGTCCATTTCCCGGGCATTAAATCCATGGAAAAGCCCGGCCTCGCTGGTTTCTTCCCTGGCAAACCCGGTGGCCAGGATTATCTCGGACCGCGCTTGTGCCAACTGTGAGTACATATTCAGGAACCGGTTGACCAGGTTGTCGATAATGATCTCTCTGGCCGGGTTTTCCCCGGTAGCTTCCGGATTTGTGGTCAGGCCACGGCTGGCATCATAGCTGATGCATTGCTGGCCAAGGCTGCTGATGGTCAGGAAGTTATCCCGGAGCAGTTTGTCCATGGCCCGCAGGCCGTGGGCACAGCACACCAGCCGTTCAAGCGACCATTCAAGATAACTCCCGCCGTTGATGGTTATCTCTTCACCACTGCGCTCGATAGCCTGCATCGCCCGGACATTGTTATTTTTGATGTCGTTTATCTGCCGCGTATAGTCGTCATGGATTACCTGGCCCCGGTCCGCATAAAGTTTCAGCAGTTTTTTGCCCTGCGTGCCCATCTGCGACGGGTGACTGTCGGTGACGGAGGGGGTCGGAGTCGCAACGGGTTGGGTGGTGTGATCCGGTTCGATGGTTGGCGACGATGACTGAGCATCAGCATGATCGTCAATGGCCGACGGGGTCGCCTCAAGGTGAGCTGTTGGTGTTTGGGAAGGGGATAGTTGCGAAGTCATCTCCGGTGAGATCCGGGCCATTGTGCTGGATGACAATGTCTGA
>NZ_JAGHQV010000323.1:0-790 GCF_017744175.1 Thalassotalea sp. G20_0
TCTCTATCGGTTGTAGGAAGTGCTCAGTCTTTGGGTAAATCAGGATCATATCACCCCGGCCACCACAGTATTTATGACCGTAGGCAAACATCTGATAGAAATCAGCTTGCGACAGATTGAGTTTATCCCTGCCATTGTCAAGTTGGCTATCGAGCAACTTCCACTTGGTATCCAGTACTTGCACGATTTGCTTGCCATTCATAATCAAAAGATCAGGTTTCAACCGAAACCAATGGCTGCTTCCGTACTGAACCAGACTCACAGAGCTGGCCTGCTCTTTCAGTCGATAAGGGCTGGTAAGCTGACGACGCAAAATACTGGCAACATAGGCCTCAAAAACCGCCTCCATCGGAAACAGCAAAGACGCCGCGTGACTTTCACCATGCATCGATAGCGGAGAAAAACCTTCCAAAATCAAACGAGCCCAAGCTAATGGAGTCTGGTAATACTCCATGCCCCGTGTCACCTTCATGGCGGTAAAATCCTGCTGAATATTCTTACTCAGCGGCACCGCGTCAAAGGCAAAACTCAGCTCTCGGCAAAGCTTCTGACTGGCATTCGTCTGAGCATAACCAGCGACTTTCACTAATGCAGAATGCAATAGACGATTGACCGGACGATCCTGCAAATATTCGTCATACTCCACATAAAACCGGTGTTTATTAACCAGATTATGTTTGAGATGCTGAGCAACCAACAGCTTGCCCTTCATAAACTGCTGATTATCTTCCCGGCGGACGTACTCCGAGCGTAAGCCCCGCTTGACCAAACGGTTAACACTCTGCAGAAA
>NZ_JAGHQV010000324.1:0-778 GCF_017744175.1 Thalassotalea sp. G20_0
GTGCATTAACGTGGGGCAACAACGCCGCCACGGCGTCGTTGAGCTCTGGTGTCCGTTCCAGCCCGTTGTCCACCAGTTTCGCCATGGCCCACAGCAGGTTGGCGATATGCTGAGGAATAAATTGGCCTTTCTGTGCGTTTACGAAGCGCAACAGCGCGGCTACGGCCTCGTTGAATTCTGGTGTCTGCTCCTGTCCGTTATCCACCAGTTTCGCCATGGCCCACAGCAGGTTGGTGATACCCTGTTGTTTAAAGTTAGCTTTCTGTGCGTTCACGAGGGGCAAAAGCGCGGTTACGGCCTCGTTGAACTCTGGTGTCTGCTGCTGCCCGTTGTCCACCAGTTTCGCTATGGCCCACAGCAGGTTGGTGATTTCCTGAGGTTTAAAGTTAGCTTTTTGTGCGTCTACGTGGGGCAACAGCACGGCCACGGCCTCGTTGAGTTCTGATGTTAGCTCCTGGCCGTTGTCCACCAGCTTCGCCATGGACCACAGCAAGTTGGCGATTCCCTGAGGAGTGAATTGTTTTTTCTGTGCGTTCACGTGGGATAACAGTGCGGCCACAGCCTCTTTGAGTACTGGTGTTTGTTCCTGCCCGTTGTCCACCAGTTTCGCCATGGCCCACAGCAGGTTGGCGATTCCCCGGGCATCAATGTCCCTGGCTTCAGATTTTTGGTTGCATTTGAATATTATTGCATCAAGCAGAGTAAACAATAAGGCAGCCTGAGTAAGCTTAACACGCTCATCCACGGGCCTATGAAGGGTAAAAACACCCGCTGAAGT
>NZ_JAGHQV010000325.1:0-773 GCF_017744175.1 Thalassotalea sp. G20_0
GTAAATATTCTGTAAATGGCCGGGTTTGGCTTTCAGTCATTCTCAAATAAGGCTGGCTACCGCTTCGAGTTTTCTCTCGTCATTGGTGTGTAAGTAACGGGCAGTTGTTTCAAGGCTCTCATGCCCCATAAGTTCTTTGATGGTTACAAGGTCTATGCGTGCGTGTGCCAGCCTTGTCCCGAATGTATGCCTTAAGTCGTGTAGGCGAACGTCTGGTAATCCTGCCAGCTCTCTCAATGCTGTCCATGCCGATTTAATGTTATCCATCCTTCGACCTGTTTTAGGACTCGGGAATACAAGGTCTCTGGGCTGGCTCTCATTCAGCCAGGTAACAAGGGTGTTGAATGCAGTGTCGTTCAGCGGGATCTGTCTTGTCTGGCCTGACTTGGCTCCTTCACCAACAACGGTAAGGGATGGTCGTTTACTCGATAGGTCAACGTCTTTTACTTTGAGGTTAAACAACTCACCTCGCCTTAAGCCGGTATTCAGGGCAACCAATACCATAGGCATAATGTGATCGGTAAACTTGCCTGTAAGCGGCTCTGGTGCTTCTCTGGTGCGGGTTTCACAATGCTTAATGAATCGTAGCCTCTCGGCTCTTTGTTCTTCTTGCCGGGCTTCTGTTGCGGCTAAAAGCTGCTGTTCTTCTGCCTCTGTCAGAAATCGAATCTTTTTGTTTTTATCCTCCTTAAGTTTTTTAACGTCTGGCATTGGTGACTTGTCTAACAGGCCAGCATTAACCGCCCGGGTAAATACTCCCCGCAATGCGGTAA
>NZ_JAGHQV010000326.1:0-772 GCF_017744175.1 Thalassotalea sp. G20_0
TTCCGAGTTACGCATGATGGTGGGGCGGATAAACAACATCAGGTTCTTTTTTTCATCGCCGCTCTGATTGTAACGGAAGAGGTTGCCCAAAATCGGGATGCTTCCAAGCAGTGGCACTTTTTTCCTGGTTTTGGATTTGATGTCTTCAATCAGTCCACCAATAACGACGGTCTGACCATCGTCCACCAGTACCGCGGTCTTCAGGGAGCGGGTATTGAACAGCAGATCATTGCTGTCGGTGCCAAGGAGCTGTTTGGTGGTGCCAACATCCAGTGAAGAAACCTCCTGCTCCAGCATCAGTCTCAGACTGTTGCCTTCATTGATATGGGGGGTGATCTTGAGTTTTAATCCCACATCCTTGCGCTCAGTGGTGGTAAAAGGGTTATTGCTATTGCCACTGGATGACGTCTGGTATGAGCCGGTTTTTATGGGAATATTTTTGCCGATAATCAGCTCTGCCTCCTCATTATCCAGGGTCAGCATACTGGGGGTAGACAGGATATTGTTATTGGACTTTGAGCTTAACGCACTGACCAGAACACCAAAGTTATCAGCACGCAGCGCCAGGGATCCGAGGGCAATGCCGGTGTTATCCAGAATATGCCCGGTTATGCTGCTTTTAATGCTGTTACCTGAATCGGAGCTGGTTGATGTACCACGGATCGTGTCAGTCCCATCAATGCCCCACTGAACACCCAACGCATCATTAATCCCACCAGACACTTCAACAATAACGGCCTCCAGCAACACCTGGGCCCTGGGAACATCAAGC
>NZ_JAGHQV010000327.1:0-770 GCF_017744175.1 Thalassotalea sp. G20_0
GGACAGTAGCTTGTTCGAGGGTGTTGCGCTGGCTGCCCGACTGGTGTCGCCTTATACGGTGCTGCCAGCGGAAATCAGCACGATGCTGGAGGGTTTTATTACGCTTTCATCAGCGGCCCGGCTCAGGGATCTTTTTGGCGCGACTAAAGGTTCGCCATCAGGGCAGAGCCAGGCAGACAGCCCGGTGGATGGCTCGCCAACAAACGACAAAGGCAGGAGAAAAAAGAAACCACAGCAAACACCACAACGCACCAGCCCACCGGCCACAGCCTCCGTTGGCCCTGGCCAGCTACCGAAAGCCGCCGTGGCGCTGGGTGCCCTGTCTGGCCTGACCGCTGCGGCGGCTGCATCCCCATCCGGCAATAAAACCGAAGGGTGGATTGAGGTGCCGAATGCTACAACTCTGGGCAAGATTGGCCGTGATCCGGAATATCCACTGAATGGCACTTACCGGCAGACGGCGGATATTGATGGTAGCCAGCTAAACCAGTCCATTGGTAATAAGAACGATCCGTTTACCGGGGAGTACGATGGGCAGTGCCGTACCATCAGCGACCTGTCTGACTGTTTTGTTGACACTCTGAAAGGCAGCATCCGTAACCTTCACTTTACTGGTGCCAATATAACTTCCCAGAAGACGACCGGGTTAGCAGCCTGTGTTGTTGATGATACTGGCACAGTCAGTAATATTCGGGCGAAAGATGTTCGTATTCTCACCAATGGTGATCGAAATTTCGCTGGCATCGGGGGGGGGAGGTTAAAGGAACGGT
>NZ_JAGHQV010000328.1:0-767 GCF_017744175.1 Thalassotalea sp. G20_0
CAATGGTATCAGTTGGCGTTGTTCACTATGATTTAATGGTCGTTTTTCCCTTGATGTGTATTGTTTGATTGAACAGGCAAATTGACTGTGTGTTTTACCATCATAGTGATCACCATAACGAGCAGATACCCTCACCAGCCAATCCATTTTTTCTTGTGTGATGAGAGCATTAAAACCATGAGCAGGTTTTATTGAATGTCCTGGTGGATGGTTAGCAGAGCAGGCGTCAGAAGCAGGATGACATTCATTATGCTTCCGAAGATAGGGTCGTGGCGCATTCACCTGCCTGACTGTGCCATATCTGTATTGCCCACTCCCTGAAGCACCGGCATTATCATCTGGTCGTTTATAATCATTACCTGATGTTGTGTATTTCCAACTTATACCAGCACAGCCTCTGTCCATAATTATATTTCATTAATTCATGGAAAATATAAAAAGTAGACTATTTTACGGCATCAGCAGGTAGCATTTTTTACTGGCTTTTTTCTCTTCCTTTTTCTTTTTTTGGGCTTTTTTATTTGCTCTTCTAAATATTCTTCGGCCGTAAAATAACAGTCATCTGAACATTGCCCTCCATCATCGGCAGTAAAATATACATCATCTGCCGTCCACTCACCGCTGTTAAGTGACACAGAGCCATGAGCCTTTGGCAGGACGGCTAACTTTGCCTTGATTTGCTCAATAACTATTTTCATTGAATCGTGGCTATCAAGCTTTTTCACCGGGATTTCAATAACCTCAAATCCTAATTTTTGCAGCAGGGC
>NZ_JAGHQV010000329.1:0-765 GCF_017744175.1 Thalassotalea sp. G20_0
CGCTCTGATTCAAGATCAACCAGAAAAGTAAACTTCAATAGACCTTCCTCGCCAGAAATCAACCCGGGCTTGTGCAACAACAGGATAGATTGCGGCTGGGCGCAATCTATCCTTATTCGTTATGTGCGAGATTTAAAGTTCACCAACAATATTATAAAAGTCAGTGTTTGATAAAACTTTTACGCCCCTTTGGGTTTCCCAACCTTTTACAAAAGGTACATCAACAAATTTGCACGATTTAACATTTGTTAGCTTTAAATCTTGTCGTCGGTCACTTCTGCCATTTTTTAAAGTTACAAATCTTTCTGTGATAGAGGAAATTTTACCTATAAATGCCAAATGATTATCTCGGTCGATAATATAGGCTGTGTCACCAACTGATGTCGATGCTAATTGAAACTTATTCAAAGCATAACCTGTAGCATGCTCCAGCTGACTTGCAGAAACTACATCTCTTTTACCTTTAAGTTTTACCTGCTCTGCTGAATGTCGTAAGACTAAAATATTCAAATCTACTCCTTATGAATATTAGATTGTTTTTATTCTATGTTGATGCTGACCTAGCACATAACAGTCGTTTACACGAAGCATTTTCGCATAACATACTGTAGATTTGCTATACGTACCTGCCGATACCCCACGGCAAAAACATGAGCATTTTTTGAACAGACAAGCAGGCTAAAAAAGTGCAAAATACCTCCTTTTTCCTGCTTATCTATGTCTGCAAAATCCCTGTTCTCTAAATTCAGCACCCTCACCGACCCT